>JAYWCS010000054.1:0-25240 GCA_043780315.1 Bacteroidota bacterium
TTTTAATTTTATAAAATAGAAATAATTTCGTTCGATGAAAATAAAGATAGCGAATGCGCCCTGCAGCTGGGGTGTGCTGGAGTTTGAATTAGAAGGGAAAGCACTCGGATATGAACAGGTGCTCAATGAAATCCGGGAAACCGGATATACCGGAACCGAACTCGGTGACTGGGGATTTATGCCCACCGATCCGCGTTTATTGCATGATGCCTTGGCCACTCGTTTTCTGGATATGTTGGGAGCCTTTGTGCCCGTTGCCTTAGCGAAGGAAGAGGCACTGGAAGAAGGTATCGAAAGAGCAGTCCGGACGGCCGGACTCTTATACGATGCCGGATATTATAATGCGTTCATCGTATTGGCCGACGACAACGGCTCGGTGGAGGCAAGAAAAAAAAATGCGGGAAGAATTACCGGCGACCTCATGCTGCCGGAAGAAAAATATAAGTTGATCGCGAGAGCGGCAGAGACGCTGGCGGCTGCCGTAAAAGACAAGTATGGGATGCGTACGGTTTTTCATCATCACGGGGCAGGGTTTGTTGAAACACCGCAGGAGATAGACTGGCTTTTGAAATATTCTGATCCGAAATTGCTGGGACTTTGTTTTGATACCGGTCATTATCGTCTCGGTGGGGGCACCGATCCGCTCGATGCATTGAAAAAGCATTACGGCCGCATATGGCATGTCCATTTCAAGGATTTCAGTCCGGCTGTCGCCCAACTGGCTGCAGCGAATAAATGGGACTACTTTGAATCGGTGCGGAATGGAATCTTCTGCGAACTGGGCAAAGGCGATGTGGATTTTAAAAGCATCAAGGCGTTCCTTCAGAGCAAAAACTATAATGGATGGATCGTGGTGGAGCAGGATGTTTTGCCGGGTATGGGAGAACCCAAAAAGTGCGCGAAACTCAACCGGGATTATTTAAACGGCATTGGTCTATAATTTATACCCTGCAAATCAAACATCATACAAACTGTAAAAATTCATCAGAAAGAAAATATGAAAAAAGTAAACTTAGCCATTTTGGGTATTGGCCGGATCGGAAAGATACATCTGAATAATATTCTTCGTCATTTTCCGGAAGCCCAGGTGGTAGCGGTAGCGGATACGAATTATCCGGCCGACCAGTTTAAAAAAGAATTTCCATCTATTTTCTTTTCATCGGATCCGGCAGAAGTGGTTGTCAAACCCAACGTGGAGGCGGTTATTATTTGTACCCCGACCAGTTCGCATGCGGCGATGATCGAACTGGCTATTCAATCCGGAAAACATTTGTTTTGCGAAAAGCCGGTCGACCTCTCCCTGGCGCGTACCCGTTCACTGGTAGAAATGGCGAAAGCAGCAAAAATAAAGCTCATGCTCGGATTTAACCGGCGGTTCGATCCGGATTTTATGGAGGCGTTTAAAAGTATTCGTGCCGGACGCATCGGCGATATTCAGGTCGTGAAAATCACCAGTCGCGATCCCGGACTCCCCCCGTTGGATTATATTAAAAACTCCGGTGGTTTGTTCATGGATATGGCGATACACGATTTTGATATGGCCCGTTATCTTATGGGTAAAGAAGTGAAAGAAGTCTATGCGAAAGGACTTGTGCTGATCGACCCGAAGGTAGCATCGGCGGGAGATGTGGATACCGCCCTGACGACGCTGGTCTTTGAAGATGGTACCTATGCCGTTGTTGATAATAGTCGCGAAGCAATCTATGGATATGATCAGCGGATTGAGGTCTTTGGCAGCAAAGGGATGCTGGTAGTTGAAAATAATTTGCACAACCGCAACGTGATATATGATAAAACCGGTATACATCAGGCGTTACCACTGGATTTTTTCATGGACAGGTATGCCGCTTCGTACGTCAATGAAATAAAACATTTTATTGATTCGCTGGTGAACAATGCGGTTTTACCGGTGAGTGGCGACGATGGATTGAAAGCGACGGTGATTGCGGTAGCAGCAAAAAAATCGGTAACGGAAGGCAGGGCCGTCGCCATCAGTGAAATTGCTTAGTGGGTTAAAAGATAGAAATTTCACTATATTTCGGAATGGCAAAGAGCACATCCATAAAAGATATCGCTGCAAAGGCAGGCGTCTCGATTACCACGGTTTCAATTGTGCTGAATGGTCGTTCCAAGGAAATGAAGATCAGTGAAGGGATGACCAATAAAATTATGAAACTGGCGGATAAAATGCATTACCGGCCCAACCAGTTTGCCAAAGGACTACGCACCGGAAAAACCAATACCATCGGGCTTATCGTAGATGATATCTCCAACTATTTCTTCGGACAACTGGCCAAAATCGTAGAAGAAGAAGCAGACAAGATGGGTTATACGGTGATGTTTTGCAGCAGTGAAAACAATGAAGGAAAATCGCGGCATATCCTGAATATGCTGGTAGGCAAACAAATGGATGGTTATATCATCGCACCTACGGCAGCGATGCTTCCGGAGTTGGAAAAGCTTATCAAAGAAGAGAAACCCGCAGTGTTAATTGACCGCTACTATCTGGAACTGGATTCCAGTTATGTGACCATCGATAATATCAAAGGAAGTCTGGATGCATTGAATTATCTGGCGGCCAAAGGACATAAAAGAATTGCGTTGGTTACCAATCAGACGGATCAGTTACAGATTAAGCAACGTATTGAAGGATATATGCTGGGGTTGAAAAAAAATGATCTGCCGGCAGAGGCCGCGCTGATATTAAAATGTCCGTTCGGTTTAACAGATGTGCAACTGGTGAAGGAAATACGACAGTTTTTACAGGGCGCCGAGGGGGATATCGATGCAATATTTTTTACTTCCAATAATCTGGGTGTGGCCGGACTGGAAGCTTTGTATAGTCTGGGGTGGAAAATTCCCGACGATGTATCCGTTATTTGTTTTGATGATAATCATCTGTTCCGTCTCGGGTCGCCCGGTATCACGGTGGTGTCGCAGCCTATCAAATCGATTGCAAAAAAAGTAGTGGAGATTCTGATGGCTCAAATCAATAAACAACAGGTGGCGACCGAACATGTCGTATTAAGAACCAGTCTGGTAGAAAGAGGTTCTGTAAAGGAATTAGTCGTCTCTGTCAAGTAATTATTTTTTTAGCTCACCAGACCCGAAGAAATAGCTTTCATGAATTCTATTTATTATTTATCCCGCGCGTTTTTGTTTTTATTTTTTTTGGGTATGGGTACATTTCTGCGAGCCCAGCATTCAGATCCGAATGCATATGTTCCGATACGGAATTTGTCTGGCAGGTCTGTCGCCAATGCGCATAGCCATAACGACTATGAACAAAGCCGGCCTTTCAGCGCAGCATATGAAGCAAAATTTGGATCCATGGAAGCAGATATCTGGCTTTCGTCCGACAGTCTTTTTGTTGGTCATGAAGAAGGCGATATCCAGCGGCATCGGATGCTTCGGAGTTTATATCTCGATTCGCTGGCTTTTTATATTGTCAAAAATGCGGGTTACCCGTATGCTGATCATCAACGACGTTTGCAATTGCTCATCGATGTGAAGACAGTGGCCGGCCCTACCTTGAAGGCGCTTCTGAAAGTATTAAATACGTATCCTTCCATTGTTCATTGCAAAGGGGTGAGTCTGGTAATTACCGGGAATCGGCCGCCCGTTGAAACCTGGAAATCTTATCCCTCTTATATATATTTCGACGGTCGGTTCAATGAAACATATCCGGTTTCTCTCAGAAGCAAAATCGGCATGATCAGCAATGCACTGGACGATCTGATCAAATGGGACGGACAGGGTCTTATCTCTCCGGCTGATTCTGCTATTCTCGCAACGAATATTCAGCAGGCACATCGCCAGGGAAAAAAAGTAAGGTTCTGGGGTGCGCCTGATTTTCCGAACGCCTGGAAACAATTGATGCATGCGGACGTAGACTGGATCAATACGGACCATATCTCTGCGCTGGCCGATTTTTTACACAATGGGCAGCCATAAGCGCTTTATCCGTACCGGGTTATTCAATATTTTTGAACCGTATCTTTTCTCCCTTGGTCGTTCTCATCAGCAGGGCTTCGTGGGAAGTCGTAATTTGATTTTCAGCATGCCGCCCCGCGTGGATTAGATGGTTACTTCCCTGGCGAGTCCGTTTTCTTTTTTCGCGCCGATTAAAAAAGCGCCTTCTGCCCGGAGTGTTTTAAATGAAACATTTTTCCAGGATTCGGTAATGGCGGGAAATATTTCAATGGTATCTGCATGATTTTGTAAAAGTAATTCATGCACGCCCTGCGCAAAAGCAAAATTGCCTTTTGGTTGGGCCGACAGAGAGCTACAAAAAATTAAGGAACCCAGTAAAATGAATATAGTTTTCAACGATTGGTATTTGGGCTGAGTATTCGATGTGAACGGTGTAACATTTAGCAATTACCTAAAAAATATCTTTTCAACTGAAAGCCCGTTTATTTCAATATGCAGCGGGCAATCAATTTAAACCGGCGTATGACCGACCTAAGGATTTTTTAGAATAAATTCTGCTGAATTAAAAAGCACGGATGGCGCGCACGGCATTGGCATATGATTCGGAGTTGCTGACGCGTTGCAGGCCGTCGCCGAAGTTGCCAACCCAGACACTATTTGTTTTGTATTCCGTCGAACTCCAGTAATTTGTATGGATAAAGCCGCCCACCGTTTCTCTTTGCTGATACAATAAGTAGAGTTCTAATTTTGATGGCAAATACCAATCACCATAAGACTTGTTACCTGCTTTTACGGAATAGTCTGCGCAAATCTTGGCAGCATATAAACCATGCTCATCATCGGGCGTAAGTTTTGAAACAATCAGTGCGGTATTCTTTTCGCCAGCTCTTAGTCCGTCGCCAACAGCCCCTGTATTCCGTGTTAACCCATTATACCAGATCATGCCCCTGTTTTGATCGGCGGTAGACGAAATCAGGCCGTGTTGTCCGCTGTCGGAAACATAAAAAATAATTCCTCCCCCAAAATGTTCACCGATTGTATGGCTGAAAGATTGCGCGAAAGGGCTTGAACAGAATACCAGGAAGTTCAGAAAAAAGAGAACAATCAGACTGATTTTATTCATTGGCCTCCGATTAAGGAATAGTAAATTACATACATTTACGTATTAACAAACAGATAATGCCGCCAGCATGAAAAAAAATAAAAAAACGAACCCCTGGAGAACAGTCAGCCGGAAGGGATTTATTAAAAAAGCGGCCCTGGCAGGTGCTGGCTTTTTTATACTGCCGCGATTCGTGTTGGGTGGGAAGGGGTTTATAGCGCCGAGTGATAAACTATATATTGCGGCCGTAGGTTGTGGTGGCGAGGGGGTCAACGACATTCGTCATTTTGCCACTGCACCAAAGAAAAATGCGGAGATAGCTTTTTTATGTGATGTGGATGATCGCGGAGCGGCTGAACGGCGCAAAGAATTTCCCAAAGCAAAATATTACAATGACTGGCGTGAAATGTTCGATAAGGAAAATAAACATTTTGATGCTGTTACCGTAGCCATTCCCGACCATAATCATGCGGTAGTGGGTCTCGGGGCGATGCAGCTCAACAAACATTTATATCTGCAGAAGCCATTGACCCATGATATTTATGAAGCACGGATCTTAACGCAAGCAGCAAAAAAATACAAAGTCGTTACCCAGATGGGCGACCAGGGTGCTTCCTGCGACGGCATCCGTACGATGCGCGAGTGGTTTGAAGCCGGGGTGATTGGCGACATCGAAAAAGTATATTGCTGGACAGACCGTCCCGTGTGGCCACAGGGCATTCCCTGGCCCAAAGCCAAGCCACCGATTCCGGATGGTCTACATTGGGATTTATTTGTGGGCACTGCGCCCGACACCAATTATATAGAAAATCTCACACCTTTTAACTGGCGGGGATGGTGGCGATTCGGTACCGGGGCGCTGGGGGATATGGGTTGTCATATTATTGGTCCTCCGTTTAAATTACTGGGGCTGGGATATCCGACCGAAATTTCCGGCAGTTGCAGTACGGTATACAGTGGAATATTTAAAGAAGGAATTTATCCGGATAGCGGGCCGGTTTCGAGCTCCTTAAAATTCAAATTCAAACAACAAAATGGAAAGGATCTGAATCTTTTTTGGATGGATGGGGGGATTACGCCGGAGCGCTTGAATGAACTCGATCCGGATCTCAATTTGAACGAGGCGCTGGGCGACTGGCCAAATGAAGATGACTTTGAAGGGGCCACGATGTTCGTCGGCACGAAAGGGCGTGTGTCCTGTGGTTGGGGAGGAAATAATCCGAGGATATTACCGGGTTTTCTAAATACCGATGTGAAAATTCCTGAGAAATATCCCCGCATTTTTGGCGGCATGGATGGTCACTGGTGGCAATGGATTGATGCATGTATAGCTGGGTATGGTAAAATGGAAGTAGACTCTCCATTTGTTGGATATGCAGGACCCCTCACCGAGACGGTGCTTCTCGGAAATCTTTTATTGCAGAGTTTTAATATCGAAAAGCCAAAGGAAACCATTCACCGAAATAAATATTATGGCCGTTATATAGCCTTGAAATGGGATGGGGAGAATATGAAGGTGACAAATTTTGAACCTGCCAATCAGTTCATCCGGCGGGCGTACCGGCCGGGATGGGGGAATCTTTCACTTTAAGATACGCAAACGTATGACTAGATAGTTCATACAATTCTTTTGTACTTTTCGTCACCCCTGATTCGGATAAAGATAATATCATGCAAGGCAAGCTCCTGAGTTTATATGCGTTTGGTATTTTATGGTTTGTCTTTTTATCCGGGAATGCCCAGGCACAAAATACAGAGTCAGGTCTGGCAATTAAAGTGACTCTCCGGACAAGAATTGTACCCGATTCCACAAAAGGAACTTCGGTGATCGCCGATGGTGCGCAGATATGGAAAGCAAACGAAACGGCCATTATCATTTGCGATATGTGGAATGAACATTGGTGTAAGGGCGCAACAGAAAGGGTTACCGAAATGGCTCCGGCGATCAATAATGTGATTTCCATTGCCCGTCGAAATGGTGTACTGATTGTGCATGCACCGAGTGATTGCATGGATTACTATAAAGATTATCCAGGAAGGAAACTGGCGTTGAAATACAAACTGGCAAAAAATAAAGAGGTATTGATTCAGGAGGATAATCTGAAATCAGAAAAGGGCGCGATATGGCCGCTGGATCAGTCTGACGGCGGTTGCGATGACGTCCCACAATGTAAAGAAAGAAAAGCCTGGGTTCATGAGATCGATCTGATACAAATAACCGATAAAGATATAATCAGTGATTCAGGAGATGAGTTGGGGGCCATTTTTTATGATAAGGGCATAAAAAATGTGATCCTGATGGGGGTTCACACCAACATGTGTGTGATCGGACGAACTTTTGGTTTAAGGAATATGATGAGATTGGGAATGAATACGGTGCTTATGCGTGATCTCACGGACGTGATGTATAACTCCAGACAATGGCCGCATGTGCCGCACTTTGAAGGCACCGTTTTGCTGACAAAATATATTGAAACATATGTTTGTCCGACAATCCTTTCCACTGCTTTCACGAGTGAAAAACCCTTTAGACTTCGGGGTAGCACTTATCAAAACTAAATACTTTCCGGAAAATGCCCGTTATGGCCAATATAAAAATAGGGTATTGATTTTTTGCATGGATGGCGGATCCGGTAAAAACATATAGGTCCTGTTCATCTTTGGTACCGCTGACTAACATTTCGCCATGTTCCGTAAAATGGACAAAATCTTTGGTGCTGATTCGGTACCACGGTGTTCCTTCTCCGTGTTTGTCGGGCATCCCGCCAGTCAGGCAGATAAAACAACTGAAATTCCCCCTCGGCAAATAATGGAATAAAATCTGCAGCCCAGGCATCTGCCGGCTTGTAAAAAAATTCCTTCTTATCTCCATAATGTTTCTTCGACGGAACCGTTTTCTTAACATTAGATTTTGTTTCATTTCCTTTCACCCGGCTGCTTTGCAAGGCAGTAAAGGGCAGTAAGGTTGAAGCAAATAAAAATTTTCTTCTTTTCATACTGTTTTTTTGAAGCATTGTTTAAAAACCATTGGATATGATCGTAGAGGATAGTTATATTGTGTAATATCTATCAACCCGCCAATATAATCATCATTTCCATGTATCGAAATCTGCGTTCAGTGAAGAATTTTTTATTATTAGTTGTACTGATTCTAGCAATGGATGCCTGTAATCATACAAGTGATAAGGATAATAAATTATCCGTTTCCTCCGATCCGAAAATTGCGGCGCTTAAATTGTCGCCCGATTTTCATGCGGAGCATTTGTATAGTCCGGGATTGCATGATCAGGGTTCCTGGGTGGCCATGACTTTTGACAACAAAGGCCGAATGATCGCCTGCGATCAGTACGGGAATTTATACCGGCTCACGATTCCTGCGATCGGTGCAGATACGAGTAAAGAAAAAATAAGTATTGATTCCATCATACTTCATATACCGGGTGATACCTCGCGGAAAGCCAGTAGAATCGGTTTTGCCCACGGTCTCCTCTATGCATTCAATAGTTTGTATGTGATGGTTAACGACGAAGATGATACCGCACATTCCAGACCCAGCGGACTGTATCGTTTGCAGGATACCGACAATGATGATCAGTATGATAAAATCACGTTGCTCAAAAAACTGGAGGGAAACGGCGAGCACGGACCACATAGTATTGTGCTGGCGCCCGATGGCAATTCACTTTATGTTATTGCCGGTAATTTTACGAAGATTCCGACGATGGATAATTACACGGCACCGGCGGTCTGGCAAATTGATAATCTGTTACCGCTGACCCGGGATCCGAACGGCCATGACAATGAAGTGAACACACATGGCGGCTGGATTGCGCAAATCGATTCCAATGGAGCGAATACAAATTTGATCAGTGCCGGTTTTCGTAATCCGTTCGATCTCGCTTTCAATGAAGCCGGCGATATATTTACATTTGATTCGGATATGGAATGGGACTTCGGACTGCCCTGGTACCGGCCCATTCGTATTTGTCATGTTCCCCGCGGTGGTGAATTCGGCTGGCGTCCGGGAGATGATAAATGGTCTCCTTCGTATCCGGATAATTTACCTCCGCTGTTGAATATCGGACAGGGTTCGCCCACGAGTGTATTCAGCGGAGCGCGCGCGCATTTCCCTGAGAAGTACAGACGTTCTATTTTTGCGTTCGACTGGAGTTTCGGTATTATTTATGCCATTCAACCTGAAGTTTCCGGCGCTAGTTACAAAGCAAAGGCCGAGGAGTTTATTTCCGGTTCTCCCTTACCATTAACGGATGGAGTGATCGGACCCGATGGGGCACTTTACTTTTTAACCGGCGGTCGCCGGCTGGAGTCAGATCTCTATCGCGTTTACTATGGTGATAATACACATTTCACAGAAAACTTAACAGCGCCCGAACTCACCGATGCACAGAAGACCCGCAAACAACTCGAAACATACTATGGCGCAGCGAAAGCCGGCGCGGTTGATTTTGCATGGCCTTTTTTAAATAGCGAAGACCGGTTTATCCGTTTTGCTGCGCGCATCGCGATTGAGCATCAGCCGGTAACGGAATGGCAGGAAAAGGCAATCAATGAAAAAGATCCGGTTAGGCTCACCGAAGCAGCGATTGCATTGGCAAGAAACGGAAAGCCCGATCAAAAAGACAAGATACTCAGTGCGCTGATCACGATAGATTATTCGAAACTTTCTGAATCCCAACAGACCGATGTGCTGCGTGCTTTTGAACTCGTTCTCTACCGGATGGGTCAACCGGGCGCGGCTGTCAAATCAAAGCTGAGCGCGTATCTGGATGCGCAATATCCTGCTAAAACAAATTATCTGAATCGGTCGCTGAGTAAAATACTCATCTTCCTGGATGCACCGGATGCGGTGGAGAAAACAGTTGCGTTGATGGCGAAAGCAAAGGATGATTCGGATGAACAAAAAACATTCACCTCATCCTCTGATCTGATTCTGCGGAACTTCCAATACGGGCAGGATATTGCCGCCACACTGGCCAATATGCCACCCCAGCAACAAACCTATTTAGCTACTGCATTGAGTGCTGCAAAAACCGGCTGGACCCCCGAACTGCGTGAAAAATATTTTCGCTGGTTCTATACCGCGTTCGGATACAAAGGAGGAAATAGTTTTGTTGGTTTTATTAACCAGGCAAGAAAAAACGCATTGAAGATTGTTCCCAAAGACAAGCTGGCGTATTACAACAGCATCTCCGGTGACTCGCTGGTGGGCAACGCAAAAGCAATTACGGTTTTAAATAGCCAGCAACCTAAAGGGCCCGGAAGAGATTGGGAAATAGATTCTGCCATGGTCTTTGTGAAGGATGGTTTGAACAACCGCAATTTTGAAAGAGGCCGGAACATGTTTGTCGCCAGTCTGTGTGCCAACTGTCATACAATGCGTGGCGAAGGTGGAACGGTAGGTCCGAATTTAACCCAGCTGGGAACGAGGTTTAGCTATAAGGATATGCTGACTTCCATTATTGAACCAAGCAAAACGATATCGGATCAGTTTGCGGCGACGATTTTCTATCTGAATGATGGAAGTTCGATTGTGGGTGAGTTGATCAATCAGGATGCAGATAAATATTATATTTCACAAAATCCTTTTTCACCGCAGACCCTTCGGGAAATATTGAAAAAAGATGTTACACGAAAGAGTCTTTCACAAACATCTTATATGATGCCGGGATTAATCAACCGAATGAATCCGGAAGAATTAAAAGATTTACTGGCGTACCTCAAGTCTGGCGGAAATCCGAAGGACAGCATATTCACCGCTAAAAAGCCGTAGTCGATTATGCCTTTGAAAATACTTCCGGAATGGGAGGATAAAATATCCAGTCATGCCCAGATTGGGGGTATTGAAACCTCTGTCCTTGACAACGGAGCTGGCCGCGGTACGCGCATCGCCTGGATAAATACGGGTACCGGCCTTCGCTTTAAAGTGGTGATCGACCGCGCCATGGATATTGCGGATACTTTTTTTAATCAGTATAATCTGGTATGGCTGAGTCATGGAGGAATTACATTCCCGCAGCCATTTCTGGATAAAGGGGTCGACTGGTTGCGGACCTTTGGTGGCGGACTCCTTACAACCTGTGGTTTAAATCATGTGGGTGGTCCGGAGTCGGATGAATTTGGTGAACGGGGTTTACACGGTCCGGTCAGCAATATTCCGGCGGAAATAGAATCGATTATTCAACCCGATCCGGCCAATGGTCAGCTCGACATGAGCATTACCGGAATCATCAGGCAATCCAGCATATTCGGTCCCAGCCTCGAACTGAGAAGAACTATTTCCGGCAAAATCGGACAGGCAAATATTAAAATTCATGATGAAGTGATCAACCGGGGAAATGTCTGCGCACCGCACATGATCCTGTATCATTTTAATTTTGGATGGCCACTCGTGGATGAAGGAACCGAGATCTTATGGAAAGGAAGCTGGAAACCACGATTTGATGATGGTAAGAATAGAATATTCAGAGAAGCCAATGATTTTAAGAAATGTCCGGCACCGATGAAAGAACATTCGGGTGCCGGCGAAGATGTGGGCATCATCGATAGTGTTGCAGATGCGCGTGGTGAAAGTTTATGCGGTTTATACAATGCAAAGATCGGATTGGCGCTGTCAATAAAATATCCGAAAAAACAATTGCCCACGCTAACCAACTGGCAACATTGGGGCAGTGGGGAATATGTTACGGGACTTGAGCCCGGCACCAATGCGCCGATCGGACAGGCAGCGGCAAGAAAGCAAAATGAACTATTGTTTCTGGATCCGGGAGAAAAAAGATTCTATGATATCGAAATAGAAATACTGACTGAAAAGGAAAAGATTAATCATTTCATAGGAGGGTTGAATCAGCCATATTAACGATTGAATTATGGATAAAGCTAGCATTGCTTCCAGAGCGCTCGAACAGGGGAAAGGAATTGTACGACTGACACCGACGTGGGTTCCCAGATCATTCTGCGTGCCGGGACGAAGAATCAAATTACATCCCGATGATTATTATGTTTTAGGGGGACAACGCGGCGGTATCGATGAGCGCTGGTTTTCATCCACCACACCGGCGAAAAACGGTCCGCTGACCGGAGAAAACGAAGGACTGAGTGCGATCATCGTGGAAGACGGGGGCAAGGATCAGCAGGTATTATTGATTGACGCTGTGAGTAGCCTGAGGGGTGCGCTGATCGGTGATCGCCTGTGGGAAAAATATGGCTCATGGCCCATGTATTCAAAATTTTTTGATAATATGGGACCGCTGCCCCACCATCTGCATCACAACGATGAAAAAGCAGCGCTGATCGGGCAGCTCGGAAAACCAGAGGCATATTACTTCCCGCCGCAGGTAAATAATCACGGGGGTGATTTTCCCTATACATTTATGGGTATCTCTCCGGGAACTAAGAGAGCACAGATAAGAGAATGTCTGATGAATTTCACGAAAGGCGATAATAAGATCACCAATTATTCACAGGCATTTCGTCTCGAGCCCGGCACCGGATGGGATGTTCCTCCCGGTCTGTTGCATGCACCTGGCAGTCTCTGTACCTACGAGCCCCAGAAAGCGTCGGATGTATTTGCAATGTACCAGTCGCTCGTCAATGAAGCGATTATTCCGGAAGAATTATTATGGAACGGCACGCCCAAAGAAAGCATCGGCGATTATGAAGCGCTGCTGGATGTAATCGACTGGGAGTTGAATCTGGATCCGAATCTACAGGAGAAAAGATACATGCATCCCAAGGCGGTCAAACCGTTGGCCGAGATGAAGGCGCAGGGGTATGTTGAAAACTGGGTTTGTTATAAGTCGGATGCGTTTAGTGCAAAAGAACTTACGGTCCAACCAGGCATTACGGTTACTATAAAAGACAGCGGCGCCTATGGTATCATTATGATGCAGGGCCATGGTAAAATGGGTGTATGGGAAGTGGAAACACCGGCGCTCATCAGATATGGCCAAACAACAAACGACGAATTTTTCATCAGTGAAAAAGCGGCGATGGATGGTGTGACCATTGTCAACCGTTCGGCAACAGATCCAATCGTGATGCTGAAACATTTTGGTCCGGGTAATCCGGACCTGGTTTTGTAAAATAGTTTCTAAATAAATTTAACCCAACGATATGCAAGTCAATAATTATCCCAAACTACACAATGCGACATGGCCGGGTGTGGTTGGTAAAGGAGACGGGTCAGAACCGCCGATTTCGCTCGACAAACTGTTGTCGCTGACAGCCGCCGCAGGAGTAGACGGAATTAAATTTGATGGTATTGACATCGGACTGTTCGATGTGCATTTTGACATTGACAGTTCAGACGACGGAATAAAAAAACTCGCCGAGCGGGTTTCTAAACTGAATTTGAATATCGGCAGTATCGTTGCCCCGATATGGCCTCCAACAGGTGGATCGGCGATGGGCGACAAAGAGGCGCGCGCAAGATTTGTTGAACAGGTTCGCAAGAGTTGTCGCTTCGGAAAAAAATTACGCGACCTCGGCGTTCGTCCGACTGGTGTGGTCCGGATCGATTCGGCAACCAATCCCGAAAGTTGGGATGTTAACCCAATCAACAATACAAAACTGATTGCAGCCACTTTCCGCGAAGCCTGCGATGTGGCCGCTGAATATGGAGAGAAGCTGGCTGCGGAAGGAGAAATCTGCTGGGGCGGGATGCAAAGTTGGAAAACCATGATAGAAACACTGGAGGCGGTTGACCGGCCCAATATTGGATTTCAGGCCGACATGGCGCATACTTTATTATACCTGCTGGGATATAATCGTACAGAAGACAGAATTCTTCCTGCGGATTTTAATTGGGAAGACCGCGACACATTGAAAGCTGGTCTGAAGAAATTGACGGGCGCGCTTCGCCCGTGGACAATCGATTTTCATGTGGCCCAAAATGATGGTACGGTTCATGGCACGGGATCACATGATAAAACGGGCCGCCATTGTCTGGCCACCGATCCAAATGGAAAACTTGATATCCCGGTGGATGCTGGATTCTGGCTGCGTGATGACAGCGGAAAACTTACCAAAGCGTTTCGGCATATCTGCTGGGACGGATGTATGTTTCCCAATGAAGTGATGGAACAGCAAAAAACCTGGAACGATATACTGGCCAGTATGATTGAAGTCCGCAACCTGCATGGTTGGTATGAAGCGGATTGAAAATGTAAAACAACGGAAATGAAGAACAGTAAAGAACTCAGAATCGGATTGATCGGATGCGGCTTCATGGGAAGAACGCATACGAATGGTTATAAGCGGGTCAGTGATTTTTTCCCGGCACTGACTTACAAGCCGGTGTTGAAGGCTGTTTGCGCACGTAATGAAGAAAAGGTAAAAGCATTTTCGGAACAATGGGGTTACGAATCGATCGAAACAGACTGGAAAAAACTCATCGCCAGAAATGATATTGACGCCGTTGATATTTGTACACCAAATGATTTTCATGCAGAGATAGCAATCGCTGCTGCAGCTGCAGGTAAAATGATTCTTTGCGAAAAGCCGCTCGCCCGTGATCTGAAAGAATCGCAGACGATGGTGGATGCGATTGAAAAAGCAGGTGTTAAAAATACGGTCTGGTATAATTACCGAAGACTGCCCGCGGTAACACTTGCAAAACAGCTGGTCGATTCGGGAAAGCTTGGTAAAATATTTCACTATCGTGCGAATTTTTTACAGGACTGGACAATCAACGCCAACCTGCCGCAGGGCGGGGAAGGTCTTTGGCGCATGGATGCAGCCGTTGCCGGATCCGGCGTGCTGGGCGATCTGCTGTCTCATTGTATTGACACAGCCATCTGGCTGAATGGCGGAATAAAAGATGTGACTGCAATGACGGAAACATTTATAAAAGAACGCATTCATCAGCTGACTGGTAAAGTGCAGAAAGTAACGATTGATGACGCCTGTGCTTTTCTTTGTCATTTTAAAAACGGGTCGCTTGGAATATTTGAATCAACGCGGTATGCACGCGGACATAAAGCGTTGTATACATTTGAAATAAACGGCGAGCATGCATCGATCCGCTGGGACCTGCATGATCTTAACCGGTTGGAGTATTTTGATAATTCCGATGATTCCATTGTGCGCGGATGGCGTTCCATTCACGTCACCGATGGAGATCAGCCCTATATGAACAAATGGTGGGTACCCGGACTTGGTATCGGCTATGAGCATTCATTTGTTCATCAGGTGGCTGATTTTCTGGAAAGTCTGGAGAGTGGAAATCACTGTTCACCGACATTTACCGAAGCACTGGAAACGCAACGGGTTTGTCAGGCTGTGCAGGATTCAGCGAAAGACGGAACATGGAAAAATGCAGAATAAATTATTTTTTGTGAGATAAATAAACATAAAAATTAAATAAGCAAAAATGAGTAAGAGACTTTCATTCGCAGTTCTTCCTGCCGTATTTATATTGTTTGTTTCGGCGTTGGCGATAGCAGGATGCGGTCAGCCAACGAACAGCGCAACAACAGAAACAAAAGACAGTACCAATGCAGACAAGGATGGTTTTGTATCGATGTTCGATGGCAAAACATTTACGGGTTGGCAGGGGGATACTGCCTTTTGGCGGATTGACAGTGCGCGTTTTATTGGGGAAGTGACGCCAACACATCAACCCAAAAACAATACGTTTTTAATCTGGCGCGCAGATTCAACAAAGGATTTTGAATTCAAAGCAGAATACCGAATCAGTGCAGGGGGTAATAGTGGCGTACAATATCGAAGTGAAGAGTTGAAAGATATTCCGCTGGCCTTGAAAGGATATCAGGCAGATATCGACGGCGCCAATCAGTATACCGGACAAAACTATGAAGAACGCGGACGCGGGTTTCTGGCAATGCGCGGACAAAAAGCGACCATTCTGGTATCCAATGGCAAACCGGTGATAACCGATACACTGGGTAATTCAGATTCATTAAAAGCCGAGATCAAGCCAGACTGGAATGAAATCTACCTGGTGGTGAAAGGCAACAACATGAAACACTACGTGAATGGGATATTGATGAGCGAGTTCACCGACAGTGATACGGCGAACCGAAAGTTTAGCGGTGTGCTCGGACTTCAGATTCATGTACTGCCTTCAATGAAAGTTGAATATCGCAATCTGAAGTACAAAAAAGATTAGTAAATAAAAATGACAGATGGCTGGAGGTAGAAGAAAATTTAAACTGTCAGAGAAATTAAAACATATGCTGCGACGCACCACAGCGATCGCTCTTGGGTTTATTGTGTCATGCATAAATCCGGTGCTGGCGAATCATACTTCCACAGAGGCTGCCAAAGGCTTCTGGTTCTGGACTTTTTTGGGTCGTCTGCATCCGATGATTGTTCATTTCCCTATTTCGCTTTTATATGCGGCTTTACTTTTTGAACTGATTGGCTGGAAATCAAAATCTCCGCAGTTTCAATCAGCCACGCGAATTATGGTTTATACCGGCACGGTGTCGGCCATCCTGGCCGTGGTACTGGGGTTGATTTTATCTAAAACCGACGATTACGGAAGTGACTTGCTGTCCGTTCATCAATGGCTCGGAATCGGAACGATGGTATTTTCTATCGCGACGGCTTTTTGTTATTATAAGTGTTCCCGAAAATTGCAGCAAATCTTATTGACGATAACGGTGCTGGGCGTTACGGTTGCCGGGCACTACGGCGCCGAACTCACTCATGGAGCGGATTATCTGAGCAGCGTGTTGCCGGGTGGGGAATCAACAGCGGGTGCAGAAGGCATTGACAGCCCGAATCCTTTTATTTTCGCGAATGTAAAAGGCCCGCTCACGGACCCGCAGATACAGGATCTGAATCTGCAGGTGCGCACTATTTTGGCCCACAATTGTTACTCCTGTCATGGCTCTGCAAAAGTAAAAGGGGAACTGCGGCTGGATTCAAAAGATGCTATTTTCAAAGGGGGTAAGGATGGTGCTGTAATGATACCAGGTCATCCGGATAAAAGTGAAATCATTCGTCGTATTCGATTACCCCGCTCAGATAAAGAATCGATGCCATCCAAAGGAAAGGGTCTAACGGAGAACGAAATTGCCGCACTGGCATTCTGGATCAAACAGGGCGCTCCCTGGCCGACCGGTCCCGAAAAAAGTATATACCGGGTGGCTGCACTGGAGCCACGTATTCCCGTCGTTCCTCCGGTGAGCGGCGAGTTGATCAATCCGATCGATCGCTTTGTAAACGTTTATTTTCTGAAGAAAAAAATAAAATGGGAACAGCCCGTAGAGGATCGGCTCTACATGCGACGGGTTTATCTCGATGTGATCGGTCTGCTGCCGACGCCCGACAGTGTGGATGCTTTTGTGCAAAATAGCCAACCCGGTAAAAGAGAGAATCTCGTGCATTCGCTCTTAGAAAGAAATGATGATTATGCACAGCATTGGCTGACTTTTTGGAACGATCGTCTGCGCAACGATTACACCGGTGCGGGTTATATCGACGATGGTCGTTTTGATATCACGAAATGGTTGTATACTTCCCTGCAATCCAATAAACCGTATAATCGTTTCGTGAAAGAATTAATCAGTCCCGATAGCAGTTCGAGGGGATTTATCAATGGCATCAAATGGCGGGGGGTGGTGAATGCGAGTCAGCGACCGGAAATGCAGGCGGCCCAGAATGTATCGCAGGTTTTCATGGGACTGAATTTAAAATGTGCATCCTGTCATAATAGTTTTATCAGCGACTGGAAACTGGACGATGCCTATGCATTCGCCAGTATATTTTCCGATACGATACTAGAGATCAATCGTTGCGACAAGCCGACCGGAAAGATGGCCGGTACCCGGATGCTGTATAAGGAATTAGGCGAAATCAATTCCACAGCTAATAAGCCGGGGCGCTTAAAACAACTCGCAGATTACCTGATACAACCCAAGGACGGCAGACTGTACCGAACTCTCGTGAACCGGGTATGGGCGCAACTGATGGGCCGCGGAATCATCGAACCCGTGGATGCGATGGACAATGAACCCTGGAGTCAGGATTTGCTGGACTGGATGGCGTCTGATTTTGTGGCGCACGATTATAATATAAAAAAATTACTTTTTAATATCATGACATCCCGCACGTATCAGTTGCCCTCGATCGATGTAAAAGATAATAGTCTGCTCACCGCGGCGGATTTTACATTCCGGGGAATGGTACGCAGAAGACTGGCTGCCGAACAATTTGCGGATGCGGTGAGCGAAAGTGTCGGGCACATTTATCCCGACAGCGCGATTGTTTATGACTTGCTGCCCGGTATGATTAAAGGCAGAATTCCTTTTGCAAGGGCCTCGCTGGTTAAAAACGATCCCTTTCAAACGGCGCTGGGAAGACCAAACCGCGAAACGGTCTCTACCAGCCGGCAGTCGCAGGCGAACCTGCTGCAGGCATTGGAGCTGACGAACGGCGTATTGTTCAACGATGCGATTAAACGCGGTGCCGTAGAATGGAAAAGAAAATATCCCGATTCGCAAACCATGATCCGGGAAGTATATCGAAATATGCTGGGCCGTATTCCGGATGCCGAAGAAGAAAAAATTGCCCTGAATGAACTCGGCAAAACACCGACAGACGGTGCCGCGCAGGATTTTATCTGGGCCATGTCTTTGCATCCTGAATTTCAGCTGATCTATTAACAAAGCGGTTGCGGTCGCCGCATGCACTCGTCGATAACTTTAATTACCTTTAATAGACGCGGATTTTTTAAATATTTACCAGTGAAAGAAAATTGGAACCGGAGGGATTTTATAAAGAAATCAAGTGCAGCGACCATGGCGGCCCTGGCTGCTGCCGGGCCGTTGGCGAGCATGCTGAACGGATGTGGAAAAGGGCCACTGCACCATTCAACGGCCGATTCTGTCATTCTCCTTTGGATGGCGGGCGGCATGGCGCATACAGAAACTTTCGATCCCAAACGATATACGCCTTACGAAAACGGATTGGACAGTAACCGGGTACTGAGTACGTTTCCATCGAAGCCCACGGCCCTCGATGGAATTCGTTTTTCAGACGGCTTACAGTCCATCGGCGGGGTGATGGACAAAGGCACGCTGATCAGATCCTATGTTGGCGGCGACCTTGGATTCATCCTTCATTCCCGGCATCAGTATCACTGGCATACCTGTTATGAACCGCCGCAAACAGTTGCCGCACCGCATATCGGTGCGTGGATCGCGAAAGAACTCGGACCGAAGAACCCGGTAATCCCTGCTTTTATTGATATTGGTCAGCGTTTTTCGGTGGGGGAATCGGAAGAGCTGAAAGCCTTTCATACCGCGGGTTTCCTCGGAAATGAATTTGGCCCTTTCCTCATTCCCGACCCGAGTCAGGGGTTGGAATCGGTGCGCCCGCCGATCGGGATGGATTCCAAACGATTTGAAAATAGAAATAAATTATACAATGATCTGATCAGCAAAAGTCCGATGGGCGAGTTCGGAAGCGGTTACCAGAAGGAATCGCTAAAACGCTCTATGGAACAAGCGTATAGATTGCTGAATTCTCCGGAAGCAAAAGCCTTCGATCTGAGTCAGGAACCCAAAAACGTATATGATATTTATAATACCGGCCGTTTTGGTTTGGGTTGCCTGATGGCCCGCCGGTTGGTGGAACAGGGTGCCAGATTCATCAGCGTCACCACAGAATACGAACCCTTTGTGGGTTTCGATACCCATGAGAATGGGCATACCCGGATGGCGAACATGAAGAAGATGATCGACGGCCCCGTTGCACAGTTAATCAGGGACCTCGATAAAAGCGGAAGACTCGATAAAACGCTCATCATTGTGGCCAGCGAATTCAGCCGCGATATGATGGTAGAAGGAAGACCGGGTGCGACGGTTAAGGAACAGGTTCAGCAACCCGATATCTTAACGGATATGAAGTTTTATGGAATGCACCGGCATTTTACCGACGGATGTTCCATACTCATGTTCGGAGGCGGAATAAAAAAAGGATTTGTCTATGGCAAAACAGCCGACGAACGGCCTTGTAAGTCCATTGAAAATCCGGTTCGGATAGATCAGATACACCAGACCATCTATCATGCATTGGGCATCCCCGAAGACACACAATATGAAATCGAAAAACGGCCATTTTATACCACACCGGATGGCAAGGGCAAACACATCAAGGAGATTTTAGTCTGAGAAAATTCAGCAGGTCATTCCCTGAATCAAAATATTTAACAGTCTGCAAATTATTTGTGCAATCGTTTGTCTGGGCTGAACAACCGATTGCCGTCTCATTTACAGAGTCGATCATTTGGTCATGACTTTGTTATTGAGTAATTTATACTTTCCAACATTTATCAAGAAAAAATCCGGGCATGGTCAAGGACTGGCTGTTATTACGTAAATGGAAGTTTGTTACACTGGCGGGTCTGGTTATTCTCCTGATTATTTTTATTTTAACGACTGGCCACAAAGCGGTGGATTTTAATAGCGAAGTCAAGCCGATATTCAATAAAAAATGTATTACCTGTCATGGGGGTGTCCGGCAAAAAGCAGATTTCAGTCTGCTGTTCCGCACGCAGGCCCTGGCAAAAACGAAATCCGGTAAACCGTCGATCCTTCCCGGAGATCCCGAACACAGCGAATTAATCCGGCGGCTCACCCTGAAAGATCCGGAGGAAAGAATGCCCTATAAAGGCGAGCCATTGACGGCCGCAGAGATAGACATCCTGCGCCGCTGGATCAGAGAGGGTGCGCATTGGGGAGATCACTGGGCCTATGTTGCTGTTAAAGAAGTGCCGGTTCCAAAACCCGCCGGGAAATTATTCGGCCTGCTTCCGGCAGCCAAAATTCCCTGGGCCAAAAACGATATTGATTATTTTATTTGTGATGAACTGAAAAAACAAAAGCTGGAACCCTCCCCCGAAGCCAGCCGCTCCGATCTGTTGAAAAGAGTGTCGATGGATCTGACCGGCCTGCCCCCGACGGCGACTGTTGCACGTCAGTTTCTCGAAAGTAAAGACCCGGATGCCTATGAACGTTTGGTGGATTCGCTGCTGGCTTCTCCGCATTACGGGGAAAAATGGGCGACCATGTGGCTCGATATTGCGCGCTATGCAGACTCCAGGGGTTATGAGGCCGACCGGGAAAGACCCGAGATATGGAAATATCGCGACTGGCTGATTCGTGCTTTCAATGAGGACAAACCCTATAATGTTTTTCTCACTGAACAACTGGCAGGTGACCTCCTGAAATCTCCTACGGATGATCAGATGATAGCCACCGGTTTTCACCGCAATACGATGACCAACGACGAAGGAGGAACCGACAATGAAGAGTTCCGCACGGCTGCGGTGCTGGACCGGGTGAGTACCACCTGGCAGGGATTGATGGGTACCACGTTTGCCTGTGTCCAATGTCATAGTCACCCCTACGATCCATTCAAACACGAAGAGTATTATAGCTTTATGGCTTTTTTTAATGATTCACGTGATGAGGATACCAACGGAGATTATCCGGTGCTTCGCGCGTTGTCCCCCGCTGACAGTGTCAGTCTGCTGGCCCTGACCGACTGGACGAAAAATAACAGTTCAGAACAGGAAGCCCAACAGCAGCAAACTTTTCTAAAATTCTGGCAGCCTTCTGTCAATTCCATCCGCGCGGACCAGCTCGTGAACAGCGCACTGGTAGATACGAAATTTCTGACATTCCGAAATCATGGAACCGCCCATTTGGCGAAGGTGGATCTGACCGGAAAAAATGAACTGGTTTACCGCTACAATGCGGATACGGTCGGGGGTGTTCTCACGATCCGGATGGATCGCCCGAACGGTCCTTTTCTCATAGATATTAAGATTGCGAAATCCAAAAACTGGGATATTGTTCCAGTTGAACTGCCCCTGGTGAACGGGGCGCATGATTTATATTTTAGTTTTCTAAACAATCATTTGAATACCCCGGCCTCTGATGGCGTACAGTTTGACTGGCTGCACTTCGGTCGCAGTCTACCAGGCAGCGGGGCGAACGGTTATGCAGCAGTAAAAAAAACATATTGGGAATTATTGAAAAAAAATCTGCCGGGTATTCCGGTCATGATGGAAAATCCGCGCGACATGCATCGTCGCTCCAATGTTTTTGAACGCGGCAACTGGCTGGTAAAAGGCCAGGAAGTGCAACCGGACGTGCCGAAATCGCTGAACCCTTTTCCTGCAGAAGCGCCCCGCAACCGGCTCGGACTCGCGATGTGGATTACGGATAAAAAAAATCCGCTCGTGTCCCGGACGATGGTCAACCGGCTTTGGGAGCAACTCTTTGGCATGGGCCTCGTGGAAACCCTGGAAGACATGGGAACACAGGGCGCCGCGCCCACGCACCAGGAGCTGATCGACTGGCTGGCCTGGAAATTTATGAATGAAAATAACTGGAGTATAAAAAAATCCCTGAAAGAAATCGTACTCTCGGCCACCTACCGCCAGGATGCCAAAGCCAGTAACGAATTGCTGGCTAAGGACCCTTACAACCGCTGGTATGCGAGAGGTCCGAGAGTCAGACTGACCGCCGAGCAAGTGCGGGATCAGGCACTTTCAGCCAGCGGTTTACTGAGTGCGAAAATGTACGGTCCGCCGGTGATGCCCTGGCAGCCGCCGGGCATCTGGCTTTCGCCTTATAACTCGGTGGCCTGGACGCAGAGCCGCGGAGAGGAACAATACCGGAGAGCAATATATACATACTGGAAACGGACGGCCCCGTACCCTTCGATGATCACATTCGATGGAAGTTCCCGTGAAGTGTGCACCGCGCGTCGGATACGGACCAATACACCGCTGCAGGCGCTCGTTACACTGAATGATTCCGTTTATCTGGAAGCGTCCCGGCAACTCGCTTTGCGCATGATGCATAGCAGCCGGAACACCGACAGCGTGATTAGTAAAGGATATGAGTTGTTGGTTTATAAACCGATCGGGACCGCCCGGCTGGCGCCGCTTAAAAAATTATATGATGAAGCGTATGCGCAGTTTCGATCCGATCCGGAGCGTACCTGTGAAATGGTCGGTGAGCCTGGAATAAATGCGAACCCCGAAACGGCGGCCTTCGTGGTGGTGGCGGGCGCTTTGTTAAATCTGGATGAAGTGATCACAAATTAAAAACAATGACCCAAAGAAATTCTCATATTCAGCGACTGGTGAAAGAGGCACAGGAAAGGGAATTACAACATCACACACGCAGGCATTTTCTAAAAGAAAGTGCGATGGGACTGGGTTCGCTGGCCCTGGGCGGACTCTTACCGGGTTGCGGCATCGGCAGTGGTTCCGGAAAAACGGGCGATTTGTCTTCAATTGCTTTAGATCCCGCCAATCCGTTACAACCTAAGTTGCCGATGTTCCCGGGCAAAGCCACGAGTGTAATCTATATGCATATGGCGGGTGCTCCTTCGCAACTGGAATTATTTGATTTCAAACCGGACTTACAAAAACTCAACGGACAGGATTGTCCCGATTCTCTTTTAAAAGGAAAACGGTTTGCCTTTATACGCGGCGTTCCGAAGATGCTCGGTCCGCAGGCGAATTTTGCACAACATGGCGACAGTGGCGCCTGGATCAGTGACTACCTGCCGCATTTTTCGACGATGGCCGATGAAGTTAGTTTCCTCAAAGCGATGACCACCGACCAGTTCAACCATGCACCCGCGCAGTTGATGATGCACACCGGTTCGGCCCGCCTGGGCAGGCCCAGCATGGGTTCCTGGGTTACTTATGGATTGGGTACAGAGAATCAGAACCTTCCGGGATTTGTTGTGCTCACGTCGGGCGGTCAGTTTCCCGATGCAGGTAAGAGTGTTTGGGGCAGTGGGTTTTTACCTTCCGTATATCAGGGCGTGCAATGTCGCAGCGAAGGCGATCCGGTATTATTTATTAAAGATCCCAACGGCATGCCGCGGGATCTTCGCAAAGCTTCCATCGATGCAATTAACGAAGTGAACAAACAGGAATATCAGGAATATAATGATCCGGAAATTCTCTCCAGAATTTCTCAGTATGAACTGGCTTATCGGATGCAGATCTCTGTGCCCGATGTGATGGACATCAGCAATGAGCCCGCGTATATTCATGAAATGTATGGGACCAAACCAGGGAAAGCCTGCTTTGCCAATAATGTGTTGCTGGCAAGAAAGCTGGTGGAAAAAGGAGTCCGTTTTATACAACTTTTTGACTGGGGCTGGGACAGTCATGGTACCGGTCCGGAGACCTCGGTCGACATGGGGCTGATCACGAAATGCAAACAGGTGGACCGTGCTAAAACGGCATTGCTGCTCGATCTGAAACAACGGGGGCTGCTCGATCAGACGCTCGTCGTTTGGGGTGGAGAATTTGGCCGCACGCCGATGATGGAAAACCGCGACGGAAAACAAAATCCTTTTAAAGGCAGGGACCACCATGTAGACGCTTTCACGATATGGATGGCCGGGGGTGGTATTAAAAAAGGAAGCAGCTACGGAGAAACCGATGAGATCGGATATGGTGCAATCAGTGGTAAAACGACAGCGTATGATCTACAGGCGACCATTCTTCATCAGTTGGGATTCGACCATACGAAATTTACTTTCCCTTTTCAGGGCAGGCCTTTCCGGCTCACCGACGTGGGTGGATCGGTGATTGACGATGTGATTGCATAATAAAATTTTAAATTATCATGAGCTACAGCAGAAGAAATTTCATTCGTACCACCACTTCCGGTACCACTGCTTTATTGCTGGCATCGGTTGATAAACTCGCGGCGCAACTAGTTGCGGGTAAACATCATACAGATTTTAGACTCAAAGTGCTGGCGACCGACTGGGGATATAAAGGCGGGATAGACAATTTTTGTGCGCAGGTGAAGAAGGAAGGATACGAGGGAATTGAAATCTGGTGGCCGATGGAGAAAGCAAAACAAGAGGCCCTTTTTGCTGCCCTGCGGAAATATGATCTCGAAGTGGGATTGCTGGTATCCGGCGACCAGTCCGCTTTTCAGGACCACCTGAATCATTTTAAAACAATGATTGGTGAGGCCGCCAACAATCCGTATCAGCGACCTATTTATATTAATTGTCATTCAGGCAGGGATTTTTTCTCATTCGACGACAACCAGGTTTTTATTGATCATACAAAGGAGCTCGCCGCTAAAACCGGTATTCTGATACTTCATGAAACCCATCGTTCACGCATGTTATTTGCGGCTCCTGCCACCCGGCGTTTTATAG
>JAYWCS010000055.1:0-9147 GCA_043780315.1 Bacteroidota bacterium
AATTTTTCGAGCGTACTATGCATTGATCCGGGCGCCGCGGATCTCTTCAAAAGGAAAAAATACGAACGCCCAATTCGGTTTTACCAATACGCTGGTGGAACTCATCAACAATCAGAAGCCCTCGCATATGGCAGTCTGTTTTGATACCCATGCCCCCACGGAACGTCATCTTGATTTTGCAGATTACAAAGCCAACCGGCAGGAGGCGCCCGAAGATCTGCTGATTGCCATTCCAGATATCAAAGAAATCATTCGCGGTTTCAATATTCCAATCGTCGAATTGGACGGCTTTGAAGCCGATGACGTGATTGGGACCCTGAGTAAACAAGCTGCTGCAGCGGGTTACGAGGTATTCATGGTAACCCCCGACAAAGACTACGGCCAGCTCGTTAGCGATCTGGTTAAAATTTATAAGCCCGGCTATCAGGGCGGCACCGTCGAAATCATGGGACCCAAAGAGGTGACGGAGAAATGGAATATTAAAACCGTTCCACAGATCATTGATATGCTGGGACTCATGGGAGACGCAGTCGATAACATTCCGGGTATTCCAGGGATCGGGGAAAAAACGGCAGCCAAATTGTTAGCAGAATATGATAGCCTCGAAAATATTCTGGCCAATGCAGAAAATATCAAAGGTGCTGTCGGGGAAAAAATAAAAAATGGAAAAGACCTCGCCATCATGAGTAAAAAACTGGCGACGATCATTACTGATGTGCCCGTTCGGTTTCATGAAGAAGATTTCAAACTTAAAGAATGGAATAAAGAAATATTACGCGATATTTTTACTACGCTGGAGTTCAGGAGTGTAGCCAGAAGAATTCTGGGAGAAGAACTACCCATTGCCAACGGACAGCAACCAGTGCCCGAAGGGGTTCAGCAAGATCTTTTCGGAAATACCGTTTCAACGCCAGAAATCAAAACTGCTGAGGCTCCGCGTGAGACAGAGATCCATGCGGAAAAAAATATTACCAATACGAAACACAATTATATTTGTGTTGATACGGCAGAAAAAAGAAAGCTGCTGATTGCCCATCTGAAAAGGGAAAAGGACGTTTCATTTGATACAGAAACGACCGGGATTGATGCGAACAACGCGGACCTCGTGGGACTCAGTTTTTCATGGAAAACCGGTGAAGCCTTTTACGTTCCGGTTCCGGCTGAAAGAGAAGAAGTATTAAAAATTCTCGCCGAATTTCAACTGCTTTTTGAAAATCCGGACCGGCTCTGGATCGGACAAAATATTAAATACGATTTGCTCGTATTGAAGTGGTACGCGGTGGAAATCAAAGGCAAACTATTCGATACCATGCTGGCACATTACGTGATTGAACCGGAAGGTAAAAGAAGTATGGATCTTTTAAGTGCACAGTACCTGGGTTATGAGCCCGTACATATCGAAGAACTGATCGGGAAAAAGGGAAAAAATCAAGGCACCATGCGTGACGTGGCCATTGATAAAATTACCGAATATGCGGGAGAAGATGCCGATATCACACTGCAACTGAGAAATACGTTTCAACCGCTGCTCAAATTGAAAGCTGTACAGAAAGTATTTGATGAAGTGGAAAATCCACTCGTGCAGGTGTTGGTGGATATGGAATTTGAAGGAATCAAAATCGATGTTCATTTTCTGAATGAATATTCAAAAGAACTCGAAAGAGAAGCAGCGCTGGCAGAATCAAATGTTTACCGCGAAGCAGGAGTTCGATTCAATCTGGCCTCTCCGAAACAATTAGGGGAAGTATTATTTGACAAACTCAAACTGGATCCGAAAGCCAAAAAAACAAAAACAGGTCAGTACGCCACCGGGGAAGATGTATTATTGAAACTTGCGCACCAGAATAAAATCGTAGATGATATTCTGGTCTATCGCGAACTCTCCAAATTAAAATCCACTTATGTGGATGCGCTACCGGCCATCATCAATCGAAAAACCGGCAGGGTGCATACCAGTTATGCGCAGGCCGTGGCAGTAACCGGCCGGCTGAGTAGCAATAATCCCAATCTGCAGAATATACCGGTCAGAACCGAACGCGGTCGGGAGATACGAAAAGCATTTGTGCCTCGCAATGCGGACTACGTATTGGTTTCTGCCGATTACTCGCAGATTGAATTGCGTATTGTGGCGGCCATTAGCGGCGATCCAAATATGTGTCTCGCATTTAATGAAAGAAAAGATATTCATACGGCCACAGCCGCAAAAGTATTTGGTGTGGAAGAAACAGATGTAACCAAAGAAATGCGTTACCGCGCCAAAAGTGTCAATTTTGGTATCATCTACGGCCAGGGTGCATTCGGGCTGGCGGATAACCTCGGCATTTCCCGGGGTGAAGCCAAGGTGATCATCGACAATTATAAAAAGCAGTTCGTCAATATTCAGAAGTATATGGACGACACGATCGCTTTTGCGCGCGAACATGGTTATGTGGAAACACTGATGGGTCGCAAACGCTGGTTACGCGATATTAACTCAGGCAATTTTACCGTGCGCGGATTTGCTGAAAGAAATGCAATCAACTCGCCCATCCAGGGAACGGCGGCCGACATGGTCAAACTGGCCATGATCAAAGTGCAGGAAGTATTCAAAAAAAACAAATTCAAATCGAAGATGTTACTTCAGGTGCACGATGAACTGGTATTTGATGCGCACCGGGATGAAGTGGAGATTATTCAGCCGATCATCATCGACTGCATGCAGACTGCGTTGATACTCCCCAATGGAGTGCCTTCAGAAGCCGAAATCGGTTCAGGAGAGAATTGGCTGGAAGCGCATTGAATCGTATTGCGGGGTTGGGTGTCTATTGTTAATATCCGCTTTCATCAAAATATCCGGTTTCAACCGGCGTTAACCCTTCGTCTGTCAGCTTTAAAATCATCATTAACATATCCTTTAGGTATATAGTATAAACTTTGTTGTTATATAGTAGTCTTACCATACAAGCTTCCATTGCGCCCCTTAAACGTTCCGCAGGAGGCAAATAAAAATAACATATGAAAAAGTTCACGTTAAAATTTTTATTCCTGGCGAGTGGTCTGCTTGGCTTCAGTTTCAGCCGTGCTTCCGGCGATTGGCCAAAGTTGATTAATACCGACAATGGTACGCAAATTAAGGTGTACCAGCCTGAACCAGAGTCTTTTAAAGGGAATACGCTGATGTTCCGCTCGGCGGTATCGGTTAGCGAACCCGGCAACGCGGAGCCCGTTTTCGGCGCTTTCTGGTCTACGGCAACAGTCGTAACTGATCGCGACAACCGCACCCTGGTGATCAATACCCTCGATGTGACTTCGATCCGCATTCCGGCAATTACTGATCAGGATAAAATTGATTACATCGATGATGCCCTGGAGACCAAGTTTCCGCAGACTGCCGGAGCCATTTCACTGGATGAAATTGTAGCAACCCTCAATCAAAATCATGAAGAGTCGAAGCTCTCCCAGAATATTTCCAACAAACCGCCCAAAGTGATATTTGTTACTCAGCCTTCGATGCTGGTAATCATTGACGGCGAACCCAAATTACAGCATAATAGTCAGCTCAATGTTGACATGGTTGCAAATTCTCCCTTTACCATCGTGAAGAATTCAGATGGCCGTTTTTACCTCTATGGCGCAAAACGGTGGTTCGTCGCCAATGTTGCAACCGGACCCTACGATTTCACTAGTGGTCAGGTGCCTGATAATATCCGGAACGTGGAACAGGCGATTATCACAAAGGCTGCACAGCAGCGCACAACGGCCGATAATTCAAATGCAAACAATAATAACAAACCAGATCCGAATCCCAGTGTGGTCCCGAATATTATTGTGAGTACGGTTCCGGCAGAATTGATTCAGTCTAAAGGCGAACCGAATTTTACACCGGTGCAGGGAGCAAACCTGCTCTATGTGAGCAATTCGGATAATGATATTTTTATGGACGCGAACTCCCAGCAGTATTTCGTCCTGATCTCCGGAAGATGGTACCAGACAAAAACACTGAATTCTGACAGCTGGAATTATATTCAGGCTGATCAGTTGCCCGCCGATTTCGCTAAAATTCCGGCCGGATCTGCAAAAGATAATGTACTCAGCAGTGTAGCCGGTACAGATGCCGCGAGAGATGCCGTGATGGATGCAGAAATTCCACAGACTGCTAAGGTAGATCGCAATACCGCTTCCACAGAAGTAAATTATGATGGCCGTCCGAAATTCACAGATATCGAAGGAACGAATTTGCAATATGCTGTTAACACTTCCTCCACTGTTTTACGTAATGGCGGCGATGGCCGGTTTTATGTAGTAGACAATGGTGTCTGGTTCATGTCTGACAATGCTTCTGGTCCGTTCGCTGTCAGCACGGTGAGACCTGCCGATGTAGACCTGATTCCACCAAGCTATCCGGTGTATAATGCGAAATATGTAAATATTTATGATGTAGCTCCGGACTATGTGTATATGGGTTATACACCCGGTTACCTGAATAGTTATGTATACGGACAGACGGTTGTGTACGGAACCGGCTACTATTATTCACCCTGGTATGGTTCCTATTATTATCCGAGACCCTGGTCATGGGGATTTAACTACGGTTATACTCCTTATTATGGATGGGGATTTGGTTGGGGATATAGCCAGAGCTGGTTTGGTTTTGGATTGGGATGGGGCGGTGGATATGAATATGGCTGGGGTGGCGGATGGTGGGGACCTTCGTTTTATCATCCTGCTTGTTGGGGTGGATGGAGAGGCGATGGACGTCCCTACGGATTTTACGGTAGCTCATTTTCCATCCATAACAATATCCGTGTAAATTATTCTAACAACGTATATAGAAACCGGGGTGGTGTATCCAGTCAGAATTATACCCGGAGCGCAAATAGTTACAATGGTTCCAGGCCGATGAATACCCGTCCTTCAGGAGCGACAAACCCGATTGGAAATAATTATCCACGTAATAATGGGGCAAGACCCAGCGGAAGCAATGGTTATAATCAACCGCGGACAAGTACCAATGGAAATGCGGTGGGTCGTCCTGCTGGCGGTTACAATCCGACCACCGGATCTGGCCGCCCGTCCATTTACTCTGACCGGCAGGGAAATGTGTATCAGGGACAAACCAGCAACTGGCAACAAAGACAGAACAGAACCTGGTCGCCCGTGAACAACGCGAGACCAGAAGTACAGAATTTAAATCGTCAGCAGATAGATCGTAGCCGCGGCGAAGTGCGGACCCAGAATTTCCAACGAATGCAGGCACCTTCTGGTGGCGGCGGTGGCGGCGGTTCACGTCCTTCCGGCGGTGGTGGGGGTGGCGGAGGTGGCGCACGTTCATCCGGCGGTGGTGGCGCACGTTCATCCGGCGGTGGTGGCGGTGGTCATTCTGGTGGAAGAGGTAGATAATCAACTATTCGTCAAGCAATAAAAGAAAAGACCTGGTTTTAAAACCAGGTCTTTTACATTTCCCGCTATTCCCTAAAAACCCGTTTGACCACCAGGTTTTTCACTCCCTACGCCTAAGCATATTGATTTCTCAAATCCCTGATTTCATCATGGGATTTCTTCAGTATTTCCTGCTGCTTGGATATCAAATCCTTTAAAAACGCCGGTAACCGATCCGTATGCAATGCATGATCATACGCTTTCTGGGCGGCGTCTTCCCCAGTTTCACAATTTGATAGAACAGCATGTCTGCTTTCACCGCTAAATACCGCCCTCACATCCATCCATGCGCGGTAAATTTTTCCCATGTTGGTAGTACCTTGCTCCACTTCCTGATGCAATACCAACACTTCCGCAGCTAAATCTGATTTTATCTTCTGACTCTCGATGATCATCTGATCAAACAGCGACTTCAGATCAGCATCCTCGGGCTTCAACTCCTTAATCGCGCGCTGATACCCATTTATGCGGTCATTGTTAATCAAAATCAAATCATTTAGTACCTCCGTAATCTCCTTTGACTTTTCCATAAATAGAATTTTTACTGTATTCTTCATTGTTAAAAAACCGTACCAGCCCCCGAACCGATATATGTCATAATTATGATCTGAAATAATGAGTTCCCATTTTATGGTTAACTTGCACCACTTTTAAAATTTTGCCTTTATTATGGAATATTCCAAGATTATTGCTATTACCGGCCTTCCGGGTCTTTTCGAATTAGTTAGTAGTAAAACAGATGGTGGTATCGTACGTTCGCTCGACGATAAAAGCACCCGCTTTGTTTCCAGCCGGGTGCATCAGTTCTCCCATCTTGAAAGTATTGAAGTCTATACAACGAACCACAATGTGAATCTGGTAGACGTGTTGAAGGCAATGGAGGGAAGTAAAGAAAAATTGCCGGATGATAAAGATGGCGCCGCCCTTAAATCGTATTTCGAAAAGGTTTTTCCGGAACTGGATCAGGAACGTGTGTATACCAGCGATCTGAAAAAGATGGTGAAGTGGTTCATCGTGCTGAGCAAAAATCAGGTTGAAATCAAATTGTCTGAATCGGCTACCGAAGAAGAAGCGGAAGAAGTCGTTGTAGCCAAGGAAGAAAAACCGGCAAAAAAGGCGGCAGATAAGAAAGAAGTAAAATCAGCACCTAAAGCTGAAGAAGATAAAAAACCTGCGAAGAAAGTGGCAGAAGAAAAAGCAGCGGAAAAGCCGGTGAGGAAGGTGGCAGAAGAAAAAGCAGCGGAAAAGCCGGTGAGGAAATTGGCAGAAAAAAAAGATACCCCTGAAGAAAAGCCCGCAAAAAAAGCAGCCTTAAAAAAAGTGGAAGCACCATCAGAAAAAACAGAAAAAAAAATGGCTCCTAAAACGACAGAAAAAAAGCCAGCTCCTAAAAAAAAGTAGCTGTATCCGGTACAAAAATTCGCCCATGTTGAAAACATATTCTTCCGATATCGAAAAACCAAAACGTGTTTTTCTACCAGAAAATTTTATTATCAGCGATTGGAACTCTATCTCCTCCTATTTTGAAGATCTTGACGCCAGGCAGCTGCATAGCGCGGCAGATCTGGAAAAATGGATGAAGGATATGAGTGAGATGGAAGCAGTGATTAGTGAAGATGTTTCCTGGCGTCATATACGCATGACCTGTAATACAGAAGACCAGCAACTGCAGGACAATTTTGCGTATTTCATGATGGAAATTCAACCGAAGATTCAACCATATGCCGACCGGCTGAACCGCAAGCTCGTCGATTCGCCGTTAACCGCTGCACTGAATAAGAAAAAATATTTTACCTATCTCCGGGCGGTTAAAAAAAGTATTGAACTTTTTCGCGAAGAAAATATTCCAATTCAATCAGAACTCAGTGTGCTGGGCCAACAATTTGGAGCGATCTCCGGGAAAATGACGATCACCGTCAACGACCAGGAATATACGTTACAGCAGGCCATGAAGTTTCTGGAAAATCCAGATCGGGAATTGCGTGAAGATGTTTACCGAAAAATACAAACGCGTCGCTTGCAGGATAAAGAAACGTTGAACAAATTATTTACCGACCTGCTGGTTCGCCGCGATCAGATGGCACGCAATGCAGGTTTTGCCAATTTCCGCGATTACAAGTTTGTAGAGATGGGTCGTTTCGACTATACCAAAGAAGACTGTTTCCGTTTTCACGATTCAGTTAAACAACATATTCTGCCGCTGATTGAAATTATCAATCAATTCAAAAAAAATAAACTCGGTCTGGATGAATTGAAACCCTGGGATCTCGACGCAGAGCCTGCCGGTCAAGAACCTTTACGTCCTTTTAAAACAGGCGAGGAACTACTTGAAAAAACTGTTTTTTGCTTCCGTCAGTTGAAGCCTTTCTTTGCTGATTGCCTGCTGACGATGAAGAAAATGAATCGCTTCGATTTGGAGAGCCGCATTGGTAAGGCACCGGGAGGGTATAACTGTCCGCTCGCAGAAACCGGCGCCCCTTTTATATTCATGAATGCCGCCGGACAGATGCATGACGTTACCACCATGGTGCATGAGGGTGGTCATGCCGTTCATTCTTTCCTTTCTCATCATCTGGAACTTAGTGCCTTCAAGGAGTACCCAATGGAGATTGCAGAAGTCGCCAGCATGGCCATGGAGTTGTTCAGCATGGAAAACTGGGAAATATATTTCGAAAATCCGGATGACTTGCGTCGGGCTAAAATTCATCAGCTGGAAAGGGTGATTACCATTTTTCCCTGGATTGCCACAATCGATAAGTTTCAGCATTGGGTATATGAAAATCCAAAACATACACCCGAAGAGAGAACCCAAAATTGGTATCGGATCAATTCCGAGTTCGCTTCCAAAACGATTCGCTGGGAAGGCCTGGAAGAATTTCAAAAGAATAACTGGCAAAAACAATTACACTTGTTTGAAGTGCCTTTCTATTATATCGAATACGGTATCGCACAACTCGGCGCGATTGGATTATGGATGCAATTCAAAAAAGATAAAAATCTTGCCTTAGGTCATTATATACAGGCCCTTTCACTAGGCGGAACAAAAACACTTCCGGAATTGTACGAGGTTGCCGGACTTCAATTCAACTTTTCAGGTAATTATATCAAAGAATTGATGGATTTTGTTGAAGCGGAGATGAATACCCTCATGACCGAAGCCTGATACCACGAAAATGGTATAGATCATTCTTGCGGGTATGCATGGAGGACTATATATTTGCAACCAACAATACAAATTTATAATATTCAATATAGCTACTAATCAGAGCCTTAACCAAAAAGTCCCGGTGTTTCCACATCGGGGCTTTCTTTTTGACAGAGACGTTCTAATTCTCTTTGAGCAATTCGTCAATTTCAGTTTCCATCGCAGCGAGTTCATCTTTTTTCAATCCATCGATGATGGTTCGCACTTGTCCTTTTTTATCAACGAGGGCAAAAAACTGAGTATGTATAAACTGCTCGTCGAGCGGAGAAATATTATTCTTAGGATCGTCGAGCATATAACTTAATCGCGCAGCCATGTAGAGCGAATCTTTTTTACCCGTCACAAAAATCCAGTGTTTGCCATCCACGCCCAGTGAGTCGGCATAGTGTTTCAGCCTGCCAACACTATCCGTTGACGGATTGACGGTATGGGAGAGAATTAGAAAATCCGGCCGATTTCTATACTTTTCATAGATCGGTTTGAGATTGGTATTCATCTTCGGACAAATACCTGGACAGGTTGTA
>JAYWCS010000056.1:0-6215 GCA_043780315.1 Bacteroidota bacterium
CACGCTGGTACAAAGACCCCTTTTTAAATTGGTGGAGCCGGAACTGAGTAATAAATATTTCACGCTGGCTTTTTCTTTAGGATCAGTCATCATCGTACTCATCCTGTCCCTGTCGATCGGAATTTTTGTGAAAAAGAAATCACCGGGATTTTTTGGAACGATCACGGGACGATAAACTGCTATTTATCCCCATGCCTGCCGGATAAAGCGAAGCCAGTTGCCTTGCAGTATCTGATTTATATGATCGCTGCTATAGCCTCTGAGGGACAATAGGCGCGGCAACTTTTGGAGGTCGGCAATGGTATCCAGATCATAAGGTGCCTGTTCCGTTCCGTAGGCCCCGTCGAGATCACTGCCAATGGCAATATGATCTGCATTCCCGGCCAGCTGACAGATATGATCATAGTGATCAATCAGCCGGTTCAATCCAACACCCATTTCTCTGGGACTGGAAACGCCGCGCTGCCAGCCTTCCGCGAGCATCCAGGCATCCATGACGCCGCCGATCACGGCGCCTCGTTCAATCAAAATCCGGATCTGATCGTCGGTGAGCTGCCGCTGGTGACTGACCAGTTGGCGGCAATTATGGTGACTGGCCCAAACAGGCCCGGAATATATTTCCATCGCCTCCCGGAACCCCCGGTCCGTTAAGTGCGTCACATCCAGAATCATATGCAGCGCATCCATTTCCTTCAGCAAAGATTTTCCGGCCTCACTAAATCCGTATGTCGTTCCCGTGCCGCCCGCATAACGACCCGGACCGTAGTGCGCAGGTCCCAGCGCACGCAATCCATATCCGTAGGCTTTTTCCAAATACGAAATTTTCATCAGCGAGTCGGCCCCTTCCAGACTCAGAATATATCCTACCGGTTTTTGAATTTCACGTGCGGAATCGTTCTCCCATAAAGCTATTTGCGTTTCCAGAGAGGCAAGATTCGTTACCGGCGACATTTCCCCCGCCTCGGTCATACATTGATACCACGCAAGTTGGGCCTGTGTTTGCGCCCATGCCTGTTCGGGAGAATTCCAGCCGGGCAACGGATTTCCTTTTGCCACATAACGTGCAATCTGGGTGGCCACCACCAATCCGATACCGCCGGCACGTAAGGCTGGCAGCGAAACCATATTCCGTGACCGGTCAGGTTTGTCCTGCATGCCGGCTTCGCGCTCCCTTAACTCGGCAACGGTTAACTTCAGGTCGCGGTTCCATTCCATAGCATTCATGGAAAGATCCAGATGGGCATCGATTATCATCATTGCAAATTAGCAGCTAATTCATACAATTCTTTGGGGGATGCAAAAAACAATTTCCGGTTTGCCGAAATGATTTAATTTGATCCTTGTTTTTCATCAGTAAAAAACTGCGATGTCTTTTTTGATTTTGTTAGCGGGCATTCTTTTGCTGATCCTTTTAACAACCTGGGCAAAACTAAATGCATTCCTTTCCTTTCTGATCGTCTCCCTGGGCATCGGTTTAGCCAACGGGATGTCTATAGAAGCCCTTACCCATTCCCTACAAACCGGCATGGGCGATCTGCTGGGTTCTTTACTCGTGATCATTGTGATTGGTGCGATGCTGGGAAAATTAATAGCCGATTATGGCGCTGCGCAACGGATTATTTCTGCTTTTATGCATTGGTTCGGCCGAAAATATATTATGTGGGCTCTCGTGGTCACCGCCTTCATCGTCGGCATTCCCCTTTTTTATGGAATCGGATTTGTACTGATGGTTCCGCTAATTATCACACTTGCTTATAAATATGATATCCCGGCCGTCTATATTGGATTGCCTATGTTGGCCTCTCTTTCCGTTACGCATGGTTATCTGCCGCCGCATCCCTCTCCGGTTGCACTGATTCAACAATATCATGCCGATCTGGGCCTTACCTTACTCTACGGCATTGTGGTGGCCGTGCCATCGGTGATTATTGCAGGCCCATTGTTTGCCACCACCCTAAAAAAATATACGCGCAAACCGTTAGCGACTTTTGCAGGGAAAACAATTCCCGAAAACGAAATGCCCGGCATCGCCGATAGTTTTATTACCGCACTGGGACCGGTTGTGCTGATCGGTATATCGACCCTGTTGAAACTTTGGATGCTCCCCAACGCCCCGCTGGTGAAAGTTTTCAACGTACTTGGGGATCCGTCCATTGCCCTGCTGCTGACTCTGGGATATGCCGTGTATGCCCTGGTTTTGAAAAGGGGACAGAAACTGGAGACCTGTATGATCTCCATGGGAGAAGCTGTTAAAGATATTTCTTTGATACTGCTAATCATCGCCGGCGCCGGTGCTTTGAAACAGGTGCTGACAGACAGCGGCACAGCGGCTAGCCTGAGTACGCTCATGCGCGGCCTGCACCTGCATCCCATTCTGACGGCCTGGATCATTGCTGCATTTATCAGGGTTTGCCTGGGGTCAGCCACAGTGGCCGGTCTGACTGCTGCCGGGATGATCGCCCCCCTGATCGTTGGATCAAATATTAACCCGAGCCTGATCGTACTGGCCACCGGCGCGGGGAGTTTGTTTTTTTCTCATGTCAATGATTCCGGCTTCTGGTTATTCAAGGAATATTTTAATTTAACTATCAAAGAGACGCTTAAAACATGGAGTCTGATGGAATCCATTGTTTCAGTGGTTGGCCTGGGCATGGTACTGGTGATTTATTTTTTTACCCTTCATTAATATTTTGAGTATGTCTGCTGATGAAAATTTTATGCGTCTTCAAGTGGAACTGCCCCCGGCACCCACTCCCCTCGGAGTGTATGTTCCGGTACTGACGGATGGAAAATATTGTTATGTATCAGGGCATGGACCGGTGTTATCCGACAAATCGCTGATCAAGGGACGAATCGGGGTGGATATGAATATGGAAATGGGCAAACAAGCGGCTCGTCAGGTCGGACTAACCATCCTATCCACGCTGATGAATAAATTCGGGAGCCTCGATAAAATAAAACGGGTGATCAAGGTGCTGGGTATGGTGAACGCTGATCCTTCTTTTGAAAAACATCCGTATATCATCAATGGCTGCAGTGAATTATTTGCGCAGGTATGGGGAAATGAAAACGGCATCGGTGTACGAAGCGCGGTGGGCATGGCTTCCCTGCCAGACAATATTCCCGTAGAAATAGAAGCGATGTTTGAACTTTTTTAAAACCATTCATGGAAAAACCCTGGTATATAGCAGATAATGTGGATGACTATGATTCGCCGGCACTTTTAATTTACCCGTCGCGCATTTGGCAGAACATTCAAAAATTAATAACGAAAATAGACCCGGAGAAACTTCGTCCCCATGTCAAGACAAACAAAATGGCGGAGGTTTGTGGTTTAATGCTTTCGGCCGGTATAAGGAAATTCAAGGCAGCTACGATTGCAGAAGCAGAGATGCTCGCCCGCATACAGGCACCGGATGTGCTACTCGCCTATCTGCCTGTCGTTCCAAAAATAAAACGCCTGATCTGCCTCATCAACCGTTATCCTGAGACGCAGTTCTCCTGTCTGGTAGATTCAGTAACCGGCGCCCAGACTCTCTCCGTGCTTTTTTCGGAGGCCGGTCTCGTTGCTTCCATTTGGATCGATCTGAATGTCGGCATGAACCGAACCGGTCTATTGCCCAAAGACGCATTATTGCTGGTTCAGCAGATTCAATTTTTGCCCGGTTTACGTATTTTGGGATTACATGCTTACGACGGACATATCAAAGATCCTTCCTATACTGCCCGTGAAATGAAATGCCATTCGGCCTTTGAAGGAGTTCAGGAATTAAAACTCGCGCTCGAAGAGTTGCTGGGATATCCGTTACCGCTAGTGGCGGGGGGAACACCAACCTGCCATATTCATGCGACCGCCGGTGGCCGCCAGTGCAGTCCGGGTACGTTTGTTTTCTGGGATAAAGGATATGCAGAACAAATACCTGAATTACCGTTTGAATGGGCCGCGGTGCTCCTTTGCCGGGTTATATCAATTCCCGGTACAGATAAAATTTGTGTGGATCTCGGATATAAGTCGGTCGCCGCAGAAACACCCTTGCCGCGGGTGTATTTTTTAAATGCACCGGAAGCGATTCCGATGGCACATAGTGAAGAGCATCTCGTATTGCAGGTAACAGACTCCTGTCTTTTCAAAACAGGGGATGTTTTATATGGCATTCCCTGGCATGTTTGTCCGACAGTGGCGCTCTATGATCATGCCTGTACAGTGGAAGAAAACCGAATAACCGGCTATTGGAAAATAATCGACAGAAAAATAACATGTTAAAAAATCAACGGTTTTCAAATATTTATTTTTTACTCGCTCTTGGTCTGATCAGTCTCTTTGTATATACCGTTTTATTTTCGGCCATCAGTTTTATACGGGGCTATCCGATCACCCATTGGCAGTTTCCGGTCGCGGCAGTCATGATGCTGATAACCCAATATTATGCAGCCCGGGAACTGTTTGAAGTAAAACCAGGGATTATTTTTTTGAAATGTAGTTCAGTGTTAATTGCCTTGGTGATTCTATGTATGGCTTTCGCAAATACCATCTACGATGTTTCATTCGACGGTCAGTGGTATCATCAGGAAACTGTTTACCAGCTAAAAACCGGCTGGAACCCCTATTATAATGAACTACCGGTTCCCAAAATCCCGGACGTTCCGAAAGTGAAAGAAATATGGTGCTCGGGTCCCCATATACCTCCGATTGAAAATCCGAATGCTGATCAGGAAGTGGTGTACATCAAACATTTAAGCATCAATCATTTTGCAAAGGGAACAGAAATCGCCGAAGCAGCAATTTACGCATTAACGAACTCCATTGAATCCGGTAAGGCAGTAAATGCAATGATGTTGCTGGCCTCTATTTTTATTTGTCTGTCGCTACTTTATAAAATGAACCTTTTCAGCAATCGCAAAAACTGGATGATAGCCGGATTATTTGCATTTAATCCCGTTACACTATACCAGCTAACCAGTTTTTGCGTAGATGGGGTGATGGCCTCTTTATTTGTGTGCCTGCTGGGGATTTTTATGCTGATATGGATCGATAAAAACAAATTTCAGATTTTTCTACTCGGGTTGATGTTCATGATTGCCGTGAATATCAAATTTACCAGTCTGGTTTATACCCTTTTTTTCTGTTCGGCTTTTGTTCTACTGGCAATGATCAAACGTAACTGGAAATTAGCAAAATCGATTATGCTAACCGGCGCTTTGTCACTCACTGTTGGGTTTGTGTTTATTGGCTTCCATCCCTACATGACTAATCTCATCAAACACGACAATGTATTCTACAGCCTGACGGAAACCCAGGCGGAGATCTATGGGATCACGCCTTTTTATCTGAAAGAAAAAAACCGCTTTGCAAAATTTCTAATTTCTTATGGCGCACGCTCCTTCGACAAAGCCGCCGATGGGGAAAGTCTTTCACAAGTTTTGAAAATACCCTTTAACGTAAATAAGAGGGAATTGCTTAATGCCAGTAATCCGGAATTAGAAATCGCCGGTTTCGGTCCGTTTTTTAGTGGCGCCGGAATTCTATCCCTAATTTTATTGGCGATACTAACGAGACAATTTTACCGGCAGAAAGATTTTAGATATGGGTTATACCTGCTGATGGTGGTTACGGTTTCGATATTTTTAATTCCGGATCCCTGGTGGGCCCGGTTTGCACCGCAATGCTGGTTATTTCCCGTAATCGTTTTATTTTTGTGTGAACGTTTTCCGCTTACCCGGAATAAATGGATAAAACCCTTTGTATTTATTTCCATTGCATTGAATATAGTCTGGGTATTATCCGGCTTTCTGTTCAATATCGTCATAACGGTTCATATTAATTATCAGCTGGCACAAATGAAACTGTTGTCGCAACCTGTTTTTGTTGAATACTGCGGGTATCGCGACTTTCGGGCAAACCGCATTCGTTTCTACGAAAACAAAATACCGTTTATAGAAAAAAATGTAACGGGAAATTATATTTATAATGTCATACATTCTAACACGCGTTTTGAATCATTCGAACCTTTGCCGGACATTCCAGAACCGCTTCTTTTGCAGTTGAATAGGAAATGGGATAAAACAAACTGGGAGCAGTAAAAAAAGCAAGTGACGCAACTTATATTAGCAAATGGAAAAACAAATCAATCCGGCAACAACAAATAATTTATCCGCTACCGTATACCCGATTTTGCTGATGATCAGCTTTTCACATTTGCTGAATGATACCATTC
>JAYWCS010000057.1:0-40045 GCA_043780315.1 Bacteroidota bacterium
GGCCAAGATGGAAACCGCCGATTTGGAGGAGAAAAAAACCTCTCTGGAGGCTGAAATCAGGCAGATGCTGATTCCCAAGGATCCGCAGGATGAGAAAAATGCCATCATTGAAATACGCGCCGGCACAGGGGGGGACGAAGCCAGCCTTTTCGCCGGTGACCTGCTACGCATGTACATGAAATATTGTGAGCGAAGGGGTTATCGAACGGCGCTCCTGAGTGAAAGTGAAGGCACTGTCGGTGGTTATAAAGAGGTGCAAATTGAAGTAACCGGAGAGGATGTTTACGGCACCCTGAAATTTGAAAGCGGGGTGCACCGGGTGCAACGCGTTCCGGATACCGAGCAGAGTGGGCGGGTACATACGAGTGCGGCAACGGTTGCGGTGATGCCCGAAGCCGAAGAACTGGATTTTGAATTGAAGGAAAGTGACGTAAAAATGGAAACTGCCCGAAGCGGGGGTGCTGGAGGTCAGAACGTAAATAAAGTGGAAACCAAAGTATTTTTAACCCATCTGCCCACGGGCGTAGTGGTCGTTTGCCAAACGGAAAGAAGCCAGCTTGGCAACCGCGAAAAAGCTATGCAAATGTTGCGTACGAAATTATATGAAGAACAGGTACGCAAACAGGAGGACGAAATTTCCAGGCATCGGAAAAGTCTTGTGAGTACGGGCGACCGGAGCGCAAAAATCCGAACCTATAATTTTCCTCAGGGCAGGGTAACCGATCACCGTATCGGACTCACCGTGTACAACCTCAGCGATGTGCTCAATGGCAACATCAACGACTTCATTGATGCATTACAATTCGCTGAAAACGCTGAAAAAATTGCAAAACCAGCTTAAGCTGTTGCATTTATTCCACAAATGGCCATTAAAATCGCTTGGAATAGTTGGGTTGAATATGATTTATTAAGTAAATTACTAGTATAGAATATTAATCTTAAAAAATTGTTATTAACAAAAAGCAGTGCACACAGATTCAATTTGGCCTGTACATTTGTATTGCAATTGTTGACTAGGTAAATTGGTGAGGTAACAGGTTGGCATTTGTTTTGCTTTATTCTATTAAACGTCTTTTCTATTTGACTTCTTATAAGCAGTCAATTTTCTCATAAGCAGTTAGTTTTGGTTACGGCCCCTGTTTCCACAGGGGCTTACTTTTTACGGGTAGTTCTCCGAGCCGGAAAAAAGTTATTTTCTTTTAGTTCGGATAAGTGTCAACAGGACAATTAAATATCCCCCGAGCGCGCCAATCACATCGGCAAGAATATCATAAAGATCGAAATCCCGGTTTGGAATAAAATATTTCTGAACGTACTCCATGGCGATGCCATATAAACAGGCGATCAGCAGGATCATCAGATAGCGGGATCGCGGCGACGGAAATCTGGGTTTCTGATAAGTAAAGTAGTACGACCAAAAAAAAACAAAACTGCCAAAAAGGATAATATGAACATATTTGTCGAGGTCCGGGATACGGAGATGATTTTCATTCGGCAGCATGCTACCTGGTAGCGCCAGCAAAATAAAAATCAGAATCGTCCAGGCAATGGCCGGGAAACGATTAGATAAAAGGGAGTGTAATTGACGGAACATAGTATAGGGAATGAAGGTAAGGCCTAACTGTTCACTTTACCCAATACGTAGAGAGCAGTCATGGTGGGGGTTTGGCTGCCACCTCTTTTTTCCAAAGTAATCGCAAAAGCTTCCGCTTTTGGAATCGTTTTAAATTTCAGCAGGGACTGGCTGTCTGCCAGATCAAAAACTCCCGCGTCCACGGGTTTGCCGTCAACGATAGCCCACAACTGGTATTGCTTATCGGAGACAGGTTTAGGAAGCTGGTTGACGAGCAGATAAACGATCTTTGATTCTCTATTCCAGTATACGGTTGCCATACTGGCCGGGGCCGGACTAGTGGGAACGGCGGGCATTTTCACAATGTCCATCTGAGGATCTTTCATCAGGCTCAGGTCACCCTGATAGGTATTCAGTTTGGTTTGCAGCACCTGATTGGCGGTGGCAACCTGACTCTGACTGGCGAGCAGTTCTTTATTCTGGGCAATACTCCTTTTATACTGATAGAGTAAATAGAGGTTCAACAAAACACTTCCTGCCAGCAGGACCAGCGATGCGGCTGCCACATAACGCGCAAAACCCACTCTGGGAACCAGCGTTGGTTTCTTCAAAGGAATTCGGGGCACGGCCGCCTGATCCCTCTCCCTCTCCATTCCAATTTCTGAAAATATCCGGGATTTCAATTCCTGGGGCGGGTCCAGTTTTTGCAGTGTTAACGTTACTTCCAGTTGAAGTTCAAAAGCTTCCCGTGCGGTGAAGATTTCGGGGTATGTTGAACACATACTTTCGAAGTCAGCACTGTCCTCCGGAGAGGTCATCCCCAGTACATAGCTTTCAATTATTCCACTTGATATGTAGGTTTGTACGTTCACTTATTTTAAATAATCTCTCAATTGCAATAGAGCATTTCGAATCCGGGTTTTAACAGTCCCCAATGGAATTTCTTCTATTTGTGCGATTTCGTCGTGCGTATAGCCTTTAAAATAGGCAAGTTCTATTAAAATTCGATGATCAGGCCGAAGTTTCCCCAGATATTTCGTCAGTCCGATACTGTCAACATGGGTTTGACTAACCTGTTCGCTATTATGTACGTTGTCGGTAATCTCCTGGTTTTTCTGGCTGTTCTGATAATTTTTAGAACGAAGGAGATCGATCGAGGCATTTCTGCTGATATTCAGCATCCAGGTAAATAATCTGCCTTTAATCGCGTCGTAAGATTCTATTTTACGCCAGATATTAACAAATACCTCCTGCAGCACATCGCTGGCAATTTCCGGGGTTCTTACAATCTGGAGAATAATTGTATACAGGGAGCCACTGTAGTTGTCGTATAGATAGGAAAAAGCACGCTCGTCCTTGGCTTTTAATGCAAGAACCAGTTCCTGTTCAGTATATGTGGCCGTTAATCCCAAGATCTGCTTGTGTTAAAAAAATGTACCAACTATTATCCAACCAGGGATTTATACGCGACGGCATCCAGCAGGTTCGCCACATCGGCCGGATTTGTAACAGCTATTTTAACCATCCAGCCTTTGCCGTATGGGTCAGCATTCACCAGATCCGGTGCACCCGCAAGTGCAGGGTTTAGTTCCGCTACCGTACCTGAAACCGGCAAAAAGAGATCAGAAACGGTTTTTACGGCTTCAACGGTTCCGAACACTTCGCCTGCTGCCATTTGTTTTCCAATGGTCTCCACTTCCACATATACAATATCACCCAACTCGCGCTGGGCATAGTCTGTAATGCCGACAACAAATAGGTTTCCTTCTTCCAGACGCACCCATTCGTGTTCTTTTGTGTATCGGAGATTATCGGGGAAACTCATTATATACCTTTTTTATAAGTTGATTTGCTGCTGCAAATATAAAAGGATTTATATTCCGTACGTATTTCTCTACGCATTCATATCCTGGTTCTCAAAGTATAATAAAATGTGATCCTTCATGAAGTTTTCCTGCTCGATCATATTAAATACAGGCAAAGGTTTCAATTGCCGGTAGTGGGGCCATCCTTCCTCATCTGCCATAGACAGTTCATAATAACCACTGGGCGACATTAAACTACATACGGCCACATGCATCAAATCCTGTTTCTGTTCTTTCGTAAATTTAGTCTGAAAATCGCCGAGCTCCTGAATGCCAATCAGGAAAAGAATGGCTTCCATATCCGGCTTCTTTCCAAACCGTGCCATTAATTTTTCTTCCAGTCTCCACCACCTGCTCTGGATATCATCTTTCCCGTTCATGCCACAAAGATAACACGCTAAGGAATCTATCCATGCTTCTGTTACCTTTGCGCAAATTTTTTCCATGTTACAGGTAGCATTGATCCGGCAACAACCCATGTTCGTAAAAGAACGGCTTTTGGTTAAAAATTTTGATGGGGCTGTGGTGATTGATTCCATCCTGTTACTGGATGAACAAAGAAAAAAACTACAGTTGGAATTGGAGGCTGCCCAGGCACGTTTGAATGTGGTATCCAAAGAAATCGGTCAGCTGATGGCCAAGGGAGAAAAGGCAGCCGCCGAAGAAAGGAAACAGGAGGTGGTAGTCATCAAATCAAAACTGGGTCCCTTGCAGGAAGCCGCAGAGTTGGCTGAAACGCAATTACAAGGGTTATTGGTGACGCTGCCCAATCTACCGTCGGCGGAAGTGCCTTTCGGAAAAACACCGGAAGAAAACGTTCAGGTTCGTACGGGCGGCGATATACCGTTACTCATTCCAAACAGGGTGGCGCATTGGGACCTGGCTAAAAAATATAATCTGATCGATTTTGAACTCGGAAATAAAATTACCGGAGCGGGTTTCCCGGTTTATATCGGGCAGGGCGCGCGTTTACAAAGGGCCCTTATTCAGTATTTCCTGGATTTTAATACCGGAGCGGGATTTATTGAATATCAGCCACCGCTGGTTGTTAACGAAGCGAGTGCTTTTGGAACGGGTCAGCTGCCCGATAAAGAGGGTCAGATGTATTATGTTACGGAAGATAAATTTTTTCTGATTCCTACCTCCGAAGTTCCGCTGACGAACATTTTGCGCGATACCATCGTAAAAGACAAGGATCTACCCTTTAAAATGACGGCCTATACTCCCTGCTTTCGTCGCGAAGCAGGCAGTTATGGCAAAGATGTACGTGGTTTAAACCGGCTGCACCAGTTTGATAAAGTCGAAATCGTTCAGATCGTCGAACCTGAAAAAAGTTATGGGGTTTTAGAAGAAATGGTGATGCACGTTGAGAAACTTCTGCAATCGCTGGAATTGCCTTACCGCATACTCCTTTTATGCGGTGGGGATATGTCGTTCACAGCAGCCATCACGTATGATTTTGAAGTGTACAGTGCGGCGCAGGAAAAATGGCTGGAAGTAAGCTCGGTGAGTAATTTCGAAAGTTTTCAAACCAACCGAATGAAAATCCGCTACAAAGATGAACAAGGCAAAATGACTATGCTGCATTCCCTCAATGGAAGTTCCCTGGCGCTGCCCCGTATTGTCGCGTGCCTGCTCGAAAACAATCAGTTGGAAGATTCTATCTCCCTGCCCAAAGTGCTTCATTCTTATTTTGGGGCTGAAAATATAAAGAACAAAGTGTGAAGCGACGGGCTGAAAAACAACAGCGGATTTAACCGGTTAATGCCTGTCGATTAAACCTTTCGCATTAAATTCAATCATAGACACCGTCTATGAATTTCAATCAGCTTAAGAATCAGCATCTATACTGGCGAGCGGGATTTGGCCCTTCGGTTGCGCAGGTAAAAGAACTCGGTAAACAAAAACCCGAAGCATTATTTCATTCTCTTCTCAGGGATTCGGAAAAATCAGTCGATTTATTTGATGTGGCGGACGCCCGGGTGAAAGAACTCGCAATGGGAAATAATGAACAGGGTAACCGAGACAAGCAAATGATCCGTCGCCAATCGGTGCAGGATATATTTAAATTAAATATTCGCTGGCTCACAGAAATGAAAAATAGTCCCGCCCAGCTCCGGGAAAAAATGTCCCTGTTCTGGCATGGTCATTTTGCGACAAAAACAGTTCATATCATTTATGATCAGGCATTACTCAATGTGATACGCGAAAATGCGTTGGGTAATTTTCGGGATCTTTTGATACAGGTCAGCAAAACGGCTTCCATGATCCAGTTTCTGAATAATAATCAGAATAAAAAAGACCATCCCAACGAAAACTTCGCGCGCGAACTGATGGAACTTTTTACCATCGGCCGCGGTCATTATTCTGAACAGGATGTGAAAGAATCTGCCCGAGCTTTTACCGGCTGGGGTACCAACCGGGCCGGCGAATTCGAATTCCGCCAACGTCAACATGATGAGGGCGTGAAAACTTTCTTCGGTAAAACCGGGAATCTGACGGGAGAAGATATTCTCGATATTTTACTCAATCAAAAGCAAACTGCCGTTTTTATCACACGCAAATTATATCGGTTTTTTGTAAATGATATTCCGGATGAAGCGCATGTCCGCGAGCTGGCTGCAAATTTTTATGAAAGTGGATATGATATCCGTTCCATCATGACATCCATATTCACGAGTGAGTGGTTTTATGATCAGCAGAATATCGGCAGCCAGATTAAATCGCCGGTGCTATGGCTGGTCGGCATACAGCGTCAGCTGCCAATGGATTTGCAAAATCCGGCCATGCAGCTGGTACTGGAAAAACTACTCGGACAGGTATTATTCAGTCCACCGAATGTAGCCGGATGGCCCGGTGGCAAACATTGGATCGACAGTTCGAGTCTCATGTTACGCATGCAGGTGCCGCGCATGCTGTATCGCAGTGATGTGGTGCTCGGAAAACCAAAAGATGATGATGATGTCATGATGGGCATGCGTGATCAGGATCCTACTGAAGATGCGCTGAAAAAAAAAGGCAGACTGCGGGGCATTCAAATGTTCCGGTCGAATATTTTGTGGGACGTCTATTTTGAAAATTTCAAAGAAACGAAAGAACCGGTTTTGTACGAAGCTATCCGCGGCATCCTGCTGCAACGCATACCCCCAATGACTGAAAATGACCTGATTAAATATATCGACGAATCGACCCGGGGAAAAAGAATCGAATCCATCACGATCCGTCTAATGGGCACGCCGGAATATCAGTTGTGTTAATTTAAAATATCAGTGGTATGCACATCAACAGAAGAAAATTTTTAGCACTGGGTTCTCTGGCAACCGGAACGCTCATGCTTCCCAAATTTTTAAAAGCATTCGATGGCATGATACCCGTTTTAGGTGGCAATAGAGTACTCGTGGTTCTTCAGTTGAGCGGCGGCAACGATGGACTCAATACAATTATACCCATACGGAATGATATTTATTATCAGTCACGTCCTGCACTGGCAATATCAAAAAATGAGGCGCTGGCATTGACTACAGAAGCCGGTATTCATCCTGCCCTCAGCAATCTAAAAGGTTTGTATGATGAAGGCAGTCTGGCGATTCTCAATAATGTAGGTTATCCAAATCCCGACCGTTCTCATTTTCGTAGTATGGATATTTGGCAAAGTGGATCTGGCAGTGATGAGTACCTGAATTCGGGCTGGCTCGGAAGATACCTCGACGCCCAGTGTACCAGTTGTTCGAAACCCACGCAGGTGCTGGAGATGGACGATATGCTGAGCCTGGCGATGAGCGGTGAGCAGATGAAAGGAATAGCCCTAAAAGATCCGAAACGATTATTTGAAACCAGTCAGGATCCTTTTTTTAAAGATATTTTAAGGGCGGGCGATCATCTGCAGCCCGAGGATCCCGGTTCTTTTTTATATAAAGTGATGTCGGAGACCATATCCGGGGCAGATTATATTTTTCAGCAGAGTAAACTGCGTCCCAGCACAACAATCTATCCGAATACAGAAATCGGAAAAAATTTGAAAACGATTGCTTCGTTGATTTCTTCTGATATCAATACACGGGTATATTATTTATCGCTGGGAAGTTTCGATACCCATGTCGGACAAAAACAGAAACAGGAAAAATTATTTGAGCAACTCAACGATGCGATCAGGCCATTTACGGATGATTTAAAATCGAATCATCGGTTTGAAGACGTATTGATGATGAGTTTTTCTGAATTTGGCAGAAGGGTTAGCGAGAATGCCAGCGGGGGTACCGATCATGGCACAGGGAATAATATGCTTCTGGTCAGCGGCGGGTTGAAAAATAAAGGGATGTTGAATGCGATGCCCGATTTGGCACATCTGACAGAAGGAGATTTGAATCAACCACTCGATTTTAAACGCGTGTATGCGACGGTAATAAAAAAATGGCTGGATGCGGACGATTATAAAATTCTCGGCAGGCAATACGAGTACCTGAATTTTATTTAACGTATAAGCACTACTGTGCCGGTCTGATTTTGTATGTTGCCGAGATAGTCGATTCCCTTGATCATCCAGACGTACGTGCCCATGGGTTGTGGCTTCCCATTGAGGGTGCCGTCCCAGCCATTTCCAATCGTATGACTCTCATACACGCGTTGTCCGAGCCGGTTAAACACTTCAAAATAATCTATTGAACGCAGTCCCACGGGAACCGGATGAAATAAATCGTTCACTCCATTATTATCCGGAGAAAAAGCATTTGGCATATAAATAGCCGGGCCCTTGTAGGCTTTGATTTGAATCGTGTCGTAGGTCGGACAACCAAATGCGACCGTGGCAGTCACGATATACTGAATATTTGGAAGATTCTTGTCCAGCATTGCAACGGGATTTGCGATCGTTGGATTATTCAAACCCGCAGCAGGTGTCCACTGAAAAAAATCCCCTCCACTCGCCTGGAGTTGCAGGGGCTGACCAAAAGCAACTACTGTATCATTTCCAATTTTTGCTTTTGTCTGATAGATATGAATGTCAACCGTTGCGGTGTCGGAAGAACATCCCGCGTTGTTCACGGCATAAACCGCTGCGGTAAATACACCGCCGCTTGGATACAGATGTTGAATTTGTGCGGTGCTGTCAGTCTGGCCGTCGCCGGTGAACCAATACCATTGCCGAATGGGGATGGCCGGCGTGGGGTTCCCGGCGTTCAGCTGAACCATATCTCCATAACAGGCGTCTGTGCCGGCAATAAGAGTGCTCGGTTTCTCCGTGATATTGAGTGTTTTGGAAACCGGGTCAGACAAACAACCTTCCATTGTACCGACTGTCAGTTTGATCTGTAGCGTGCCGGCGGGAAATGATTTCGTCAGTGTGGAATCGGAAGTTTGAATCAGCTCCGCTCCCTGATTAAAATTCCAGTTCCATTGATTGAGCGTACCATATTGAACGTAAGAAGTGTCTACCAGCAGCGCCGGTGAATTGGCGCAAATAACGGACGGAGAAGATTTGAATCCAGCCAGCGGGATGGAGCCAACGGTAATTGTTTTGTACAGGGTATCGGAAACGCAGCCGTTGTTTCCTTCAATATTTAGTTTTACGGTATAGTAACCCGGATTCGGATAGGCATGCGGGGGTGGCGTCTGGCCATTGAATTGTGTGCCATCTCCGAAATCCCACCACCAGTTCAGGATCGTTCCAAAAGACTTCGAGTCGTCTGTAAATGGAATAATCGCCGGTGCGCAGGTTTTTAAACCCGCCGGCGTTGAATATCCGGCATTTAACGAAGTGCAGAATTTCTGCACATTGCTTGCGCCGCCGGTGGCTGCGCTGAATCCCCAGAATACTTCCGGATTATTATTAAAAATGTTTTTTACTAAATCGGTATTGGTTTGAACCCGCAGTACATTATCGACTTCCGCAGAAAGCATTTTGGCCGCGGCGTCCCATATGATGCGCAGTGTGTGCCACTGGCAATCTTCAATATTGGGGTTGTCGGCGATGGCCTGAACAGGTCCCGCTAGTGTATTGGAAGTTCCGTTGTGGAGGTCGCCGTTTTTATAAATTCCGATATGATCGTACCAGGGATCGTTGAAATCTAAATTCTGCCAGGTGTCGATGGGAATGCCGATGGACGGGATAATATTTTCAAAACCCAGACCTTGACCAGTACTTCCAATGCTCGTGCTGATTGGTTGGAGAATAAATACAACTCCATCGGCGCCAGTCGCATCTTTACATCCCAGGTATACATTAAAAATGTAATTGAATGACTGGGTTAGATCAATTTTGTTTTTATTCCATACCGAACCCGCCTTCGTGGTATCGTCGGGTGTCAGGGTGTAACAGTTGCAGTTATCCTGCGTGGCACTCCCGTTGAGAATATAAGGAATGAGCTGTTGCGCAAATAGCGGAGCGCTATGAAAGCAGGCACGGATTAATAGAATAATCAGCAGGAAATTCGTTTTCATGGGCGAAATCGTTGACCGATGGGCAGACGGATTTTCTTCATAGGAAATTAAATTTGAATTCTTATGCAGAAATTACCGTACCGTCAGATCATGAAGTCGTTCTTTTCAGGATCCCGAAATCGCTACTATTCTATTCTACCAGCTTTGTTTAGCAACACCGGCCTTGATGGCTTCGAGAGCTTTGGCTTCGCCCAGTAAAGTAGTCAATTTATTGCCCTTGCCGTCGTGCCCCTGTGCCATGTAAGCACCTTTGGCAGTCTTGCTGATCACCGCATCCATGATCGGAACATTTTTCTCTTTCGTCTTAACGTTATATGCTGTAAGTACTACCGTGGACATATTGTAATTTTTAAAAGGTTCTGAAAAGTCAGCCTGAATGAACAGGGATCCGCTTGTAAAGCTCTCAAAGGTATATAAATAATTTTAAACGGGTTTCCCGCTGAAATCAAACATCGAGACGGGCGTATTTTGCGTGCGATTCAATGAACTCCCGGCGGGGGGCTACTTCGTCTCCCATCAGCATGCTAAAAATCCGGTCTGCTTCTGCAGCACTTTCAATTGTGACCTGTTTCAGGGTACGGGTAGCCGGGTTCATAGTGGTTTCCCAGAGCTGACTGGCATTCATTTCTCCCAATCCTTTGTATCGCTGTACACTTACGCTGTCTTCTTTACCGGCACCCAGTCGCTCGATCTGCAAACGCCGTTGATCTTCCGTCCAGGCGTACGCATTGTCTTTCCCTCTTTTAACCTGGTAAAGCGGTGGCTGCGCGATGAAAATATGACCCTGTTCTACCAGAGCCGTCATGTAGCGGAAGATAAAAGTGAGGATGAGGGTGGCTATATGGCTGCCATCCACATCGGCATCGGTCATGATAATTACTTTATGATACCTTAGTTTGGCGACATTGAGCGCTTTGGGATCTTCGGCTGTTCCCACGGTAACGCCCAGAGCCGTATACATATTCCGGATTTCCTCATTTTCATAGATACGGTGTTCCATCGCTTTTTCTACGTTCAGGATCTTACCACGGAGTGGTAAAATAGCCTGAAAACTTCTGTCACGGCCCTGCTTGGCCGTTCCACCGGCCGAGTCTCCTTCAACCAGGTAGAGCTCACACTTTTCGGGGCTTCTTTCGGAACAATCTGCCAGTTTACCCGGTAATCCGCCCCCGCTCAATACACTTTTACGCTGAACCAGTTCCCTGGCTTTGCGGGCCGCCGCACGGGCCTGAGCAGCCAGAATAACTTTCTGGATAATGTTTTTTGCTTCGCGTGGATTTTCTTCCAGATAAGCTTCTAAAACTTTTGCAACCGTGGAATCTACAATACCGCTCACTTCATTGTTACCCAGCTTGGTTTTTGTCTGACCCTCAAATTGTGGTTCAGGTACTTTCACAGAAATAATTGCACTTAGTCCCTCGCGGTAATCATCTCCCTCAATCTCCACTTTGGCCTTCTCAAAATGATTTTGTTTATCGCCATAACTTTTAAACACACGCGTCAACGCGCGGCGAAATCCGGCCACATGCGTTCCCCCTTCAATCGTATTGATATTGTTGACGTAAGAATAAATATGTTCGCTGTAACTGTTATTATAGGTAAGCGAAACTTCCACCTGCACGTTGGAAGCAGCATCGTGACAGTTTACGTAAATAGGTGTTGGTAGCAATGGCGCCCTGGATGCATTGCTGTCAAGCATCTCGAGGAATTCGGTGATACCACCTTCACTTAAGAATGTTTTAGTATAAAATTTCCCGTCATCATCCAATTCCCGATGGTCGGTTATGACAATTTTCACGCCCTTATTTAAAAAAGAAAGTTCCCGCAGGCGGCTTTCTAATATATCTCTTTTGTAAATCAGCGTGATGAAAATAGATCCATCGGGGTGAAAATGCACCCGGGTACCGGTTTTATCGCTGAGGCCGATCTGGCGGACAGGATACTGCGGAATTCCGATTTTATATGCCTGCTCAAATTTCTTGCCTTCCCGCTGCACGGTTACATGCAGATCGCTGCTGAGTGCGTTCACGCAGCTCACCCCGACGCCATGCAATCCGCCAGAAACCTTATAAGTATTCTTATCGAATTTTCCACCTGCATGCAGAATGGTCATCACCATTTCAAGCGCACTCTTCTGCTCTTTGGTATTCATACCCGTCGGAATACCCCGGCCATCATCTTCCACGCTGATGGAATTATCTTCATAAATATCCACACTGATATTATTGCAATAGCCGGCCAATGCTTCATCAATGGAATTATCCACTACTTCATAAACCAGGTGATGAAGTCCTTTTTCACCCACATCCCCGATGTACATGGCGGGTCTTTTTCTGACCGCTTCCAAGCCCTCGAGAACCTGAATACTATCCGCTCCGTAACTATTGACTTCCGGAGCTATAACCTGTTCTACAGTTTCGTCCATATTTAATTGAAAAACCGGTTATTAGATGAAAAATAACCGGGTCTGCAAATCTAATGAAATCAGGGGTAAGAACAGGGTTGAAAGCACTCTTTTTTAAACATATTTTGCAGGTATTTTAAACGAAAAAAAAGGGGTGGAAGGGATTGAATTCCCCGTTGCAACATTAAAGCTGCCCGGATTGAAATTTGTGACCTAATTTTATGCACTATTTATGCATCAACCTCCTGATATTCTCACGCTCGCGTACAATCAGCCTTTCATGCAGGGCGAATTGCAGCTTTTGCACGAAAAAGAGCGACAGATTCCAGGTTCGGTGCAGTATGTCATACGCCGCTATGAGAAAGATCCGCTATGGAGCATGGACGATACCGGCATGATGGTGTACCATTTCCAGCGGGCAAATCCGGCAGAAAACTATTTTGAACTTCGTTTTTGCATTACGGGAAATGCTTATTGCAAACAAAAAGACAAAAATTGCGATACATGTCATATACATTCTTCGCGTCATTGCCCGGACCGCGCTGAAACGGTGGATGTAATGAGTTTCCGGTTCTCCGCTGTTCATCTTTCGCAGTTTGTGAAACCGCAGCAGCTGGCGGGTAGTCTCACAGATGACGTGTTACATTTCAAACATCCTTCCTCGTTCACAAAGATTTTATCTCTTTGCAGTCGCACCCGCATGGTGCTGGAGTCTTTGCTCAACCATAGTTATACCGATAGTCTTGAAAATATTTACATCAACGCGCAGACGCAGATGTTGCTCCTTTATAGCCTGGAATGCATGCTGGGCGAAAAAGAAGTAGAATCTTTTCAGTGTAAGTTTCTGGCCAATGGGGCCGACCGTGAAAAAATTAACCTCGCCAGAGAAATTCTGCTGGAACATATCGGTGAACCCCTCACGATCCGGGAACTGAGCCGCAAAGTAGCCATCAACGAATGTTATCTGAAGAAGGGTTTCAAGGAACTATTTGGAACCACTATTTTCGATTATTATCAGAGTCAGCGCATGGAGCACGCGCGTTATCTTTTGTACGAAAAAGGATTGAGTGTGACCGATGTTTCTGTTCTGCTCGGATATTCTTCCATCTCCCATTTCTCCACCGCGTTCAAAAAACATACAGGGCTAAAGCCTTGTGAATTGCTTTTTAAGGCGTAGTTCCCAATACATTCAAGCCTGTTCCGCAGACTCAATGGTTTCATCCAGATCCCTTGTGGTCAATGCATTATTCAGAAACCAGCTTTCAAACGCAGATGGCGGCAGATAAATGCCCTGATCGAGCATGCCATGGAAGAATTTATTGAAGCGGGGTATGTCGACGGCGGAAGCGGTTTCAAAATCCTTTACCGGCCCACCGGTAAAATGCACACTCATCATAGAACCGAAGCGGTTGATGACAAAAGGCGAATCTTTTTTCTTCAAAACTTCTTGCAGTCCCGATTGGAGATAACGTGTTTTTTCTTCGAGTTCGCTATAGATGGAAGGATTTTCTTTTAATATTTTTAAGGTTGTGATACCGGCGATCATTGCAATCGGATTGCCGCTTAAGGTTCCGGCCTGATAAACTTTACCCAAGGGTGCGATCTGTTCCATGATTTCCCTTCTCCCGCCAAAGGCGCCAACCGGCATGCCGCCACCGATTACCTTTCCATACGTAACGAGGTCTGCGCGGATGCCCAGTTTTTCCTGCGCCCCCCCTAAAGCGAGACGAAATCCTGTCATCACTTCATCAAAGATCAATACGATATTTTCTTTATCGCATAGCGTTCGGATCGCTTCGAGAAATCCTTTTTCCGGTAATACGCATCCCATATTGCCGGCAACCGGTTCCACGATGATGGCAGCGATTTCTCCCGAATATTTTCTCACGAGTTCTTCTACCGCTGCCAGATTATTAAAGGGCGCGGTTAACGTATCCTGCGCCACGCCGGCTGTAATGCCCGGAACGGTTTGTATTTGTAATGTAGCGAGGCCGCTGCCGGCCTTCAACAGAAAAGCATCGGCATGTCCGTGGTAGTGCCCATCGAATTTGATGAATTTATTTCTCCCGGTAAAACCCCGCGCCAGCCGCAGGGCACTCATACAGGCTTCGGTACCGCTGCTCACCATGCGGATCAGATCTACATTGGGTACCGTGCTGCAGATGAGTTCAGCCATTTCAATTTCAAGTTCCGTTGGAGCCCCAAAGGACGAGGAAAGGGTCGCCCGGTCCTGTATCGCTTTCACAACCATTTCGTTCGCATGGCCGAGAATCATCGGCCCCCACGAAGCGATATAATCAATATATTTATTTCCATCGGCATCATACAAATAAGTGCCTTTGGCTTTTTTCATAAATATCGGTGTTCCACCCACGCTGCGAAATGCACGCACCGGAGAATTTACTCCACCCGGAATGGTCTTTTGAGCCCTTTCGAAAAGTGTCTTGCTTTTATTGATTTCCATTTGAATCTGATAGATAAAGTGGTTTCCGTTAAAAACCAAAAATTATAATTGAGTACTTACAATTCATCCCGTACAGGCAAAACTTATAACTTATTGTCTACAGGCATTTATTCACAACGACTCATTCACGAGTAATTTCATAGCCTGTTTTGCAAAATAGGTAGCAATCAAATCCGCGCCGGCGCGTTTAATCGCAGTGAGTGTTTCGAGGATAGCTTTGTTTTCATCGAGCCACCCCATTTTTGCAGCGGCTTTGATCATTGCGTATTCCCCGCTGATATTATACGCACTGACGGGCACATGCACCGCATTCTTTACTTCGCGGATGATATCCAGATAGGCGAGGGCCGGTTTCACCATCACAATGTCTGCCCCTTCTTCCACATCCTGCAGCGCTTCTTTGATGGCTTCAGTGCGGTTCGCATAGTCCATCTGGTATGTTTTTTTATCACCGAAACCCGGGGCTGAATCGAGGGCATCGCGGAAGGGTCCGTAAAAACAGGAGGCGTATTTGGCGCTGTAGGCCATGATGCCTGTTTTCGTAAATCCGTTTTTTTCAAAGGCGTTGCGGATCGCACCGATGCGGCCATCCATCATATCGCTGGGTGCTACAAAATCGGCGCCGGCTTCGGCATGACTCAGACTCATCATCACGAGTGCCTCCACGGTTTCATCGTTCACAATTTCATTATTCTTCACAATTCCATCATGACCAAAAGAGGAGTACGGGTCGAGCGCCACGTCGGTCATAATCAGCATTGACGGAACGGCGTCTTTGATCGTCCGAATGCTGCGTTGCATGAGTCCGTCGCGGTTCCAGGATTCTTTGCCCGTATTATCTTTTAATTCGTCGGAACATTTGATGAAGAGTAATACGGATTTTAATCCCAGCGCATGCAGTTCTTTTACTTCTTTTATCGTATTGTCCAGACTGTTCCGAAAATAACCGGGCATGGAAGCTATTTCATGATGAATATCTTTCCCTTCATCAATGAACAGCGGGGCGATAAAATCTTCTACCCGTAAATGTGTCTCCGCCACCAGACTTCTAATTGCCGGATTGGTCCTTAATATTCTGCTTCGTTTTTGTAAATACATATTGATCCGTACTATAAATTCAAATAATCTAACAGACACAATCTTACACGTCCACACTTTCCTCAACCCTCACACCAATCCATCGGGTGCAAACAAGCCTCCAGCAATTCAGATTCCTTACTGCCGTCTTCCGGCCGAAAATTATATATCCAGCGGGCACGCGGGGGCAGACTCATCAATATACTTTCTGTTCTGCCATTTGTTTTCAGTCCGAACAAAGTCCCCCGGTCATGGATAAGGTTGAACTCTACATAACGTCCGCGGCGGATTTCCTGCCATTTAATTTCCTGTTCGCCATACGGACAATCTTTTCGTTTTGCTACAACCGGTAAATAGGTCGATAAAAAAACATTCCCGTTTGACTGCTGAAATAAAAATAGTCTTTCTGCCGATGCCTCATCGACGGGCCGGAGATAATCGTAGAATATGCCGCCAACCCCGCGCATCTCATTCCCACGGTGATGATTGGCAAAATAAAAATCACAGGCCTTTTTATAGGTCGGATACAATTCTATACCAAATGGATCGAGCGTGTCTTTGAGCGTTTGATGAAAATGAATTGCATCTTCCCTAAATAAATAATTCGGGGTGAGGTCGCTACCGCCGCCAAACCACCGGTCGATCACTTCATCGTTTTCATTATACAATTCAAAATAACGCCAGTTGGCATGCACCGTCGGCACATACGGATTGCGCGCATGCATCACCAGGGATAGACCGCAGGCAAACCATTTAGCGCCATCAATTTTCAACTGTGATCTCATCGCCTCCGACACTTCTCCATATACTACAGAAGTATTCACGCCACCTTTTTCAAATACGTTTCCGTCTTCCATGACGCGGGTTTTTCCGCCACCGCCTGAATCGGATCTTTCCCATTGGTCTTCCACAAACACAGCTTTGCCATCAGCGGATTCCAATGCGGTACAAATACTGTTTTGCAGGGCATGTATATAATCTACCCACCGTTCGCGGATCGTTTTTACAGCGGTCTGATATGAAATATTTGTACTCATGAATGAACGATGGAATTCTTTTTTTCCTGTGCCGGATACACATGATTTTTAACAGTGTCCACAAATGCTTTGGCATGATCTACGGGAATATGAGGAAGAATACCATGTCCGAGATTCGCAATATATCTTCCCGGTCCAAATCGGTTCAGCATGCGCGTTACTTGTTTTTTTAATTCCGGAATCGGCGTAAGCAAACGGGCGGGATCAAAATTCCCCTGCAGCGTTACCTGACTGCCGGACATTGATCGCGCCGTTTCCGGACGAATACACCAGTCTAACCCAATGCCGGCGGCACCGGTGGCGACCATTTCCGGTATCGATCCCCAGGCGCCTTTTGCAAATAGAATCGTTGGCACCTCTTCTTTCAATGCATGAATAATTTGACGCATATACTGCAGGGAGAAGATTTCAAAATCATCCGGACTCAGCAATCCGCCCCAGCTGTCGAATAACTGAATCACATTGGCACCTGCTTTTACCTGATGTTTCAGATAAGCAATCGTCGTATCGGTTAACATCTGCAACAGTTGGTGCGCGAGTTCGGATTGCGTATAACAAAAGGATTTCACGAGGTCGAATGTTTTCGATCCTTTTCCTTCTATCATATAACAGAGCAGTGTCCAGGGCGCGCCCGCAAATCCAATCAGCGGAACACGGTTATTCAATTCTTTTTTTGTTAACCGGATTGCATCGAATACATAACCGAGTGTTTCTTCCACATCGGGAACATGCAGGCGGCGCAGATCGGCCGCCGTTCTTACCGGGTCGGGCAGAATAGGGCCTTTATTTTCAATCAGCTGTACCTCGAGACCCATTGCCTGCAGGACCACCAGAATATCCGAAAAGAGAATGGCGGCGTCCACACCGATCTGATCCACCGGCTGTAGAGTAATGGTACAGGCCAGCTCAGGTGTTTGCACGCGGGTAAAGAAATCGTACTTGTCACGCAAAACGCGATAGTCGGGCAGATAACGGCCCGCCTGTCGCATCATCCATACGGGCGGCCTTTCGGTTGGTTTCCCCTGCAGGGTTCTCAATAAAATATCATTCTGTATCATAAATTATATTCGTAAATTATTGTATCGGATGGGCGCCCGCGTATTCCAGTGCCATATTAAAAACAAACGCTTTTTCGGGCTCCGGAGAAATGATTACCGGATTGGTCGTATTTTCTTTTAATACGGCAGCCGTCGTGCTTCCCATGGCAAATATTTTGGTTTCGGCGGAGAGCGTGTTCATGGAAAAAAAACTTTTCACGGCGGTCGGACTAAAAAACAATATAGCATCCAGCGGTTCCTCCACCTGAACGGGCGTTAAACGCGTTTCATAAACGACGAGTTCATCCAGCAGGATATGGTGATTTTTTAAATTCTCCGGTAGAATATCCATTCGCTGGTCGCCGCAAAAAAATACCGCCTGCGGGATTCCATCTGCAATGATGATTTCAGATAAAACCTGCGCATTTTTTGCAGAAGCTATAATACAATTTTCGCCGAACCATTTTTCGATCGCCGAGCGCGTTGCTTTGCCCACGCAATAAATATCCCATGCGGGTATTTGTTGCAGGAACCGTGTGACTGAATTTACCGCGTGAGCGCTGGTAAATACGACGGTTTTTTTTCCTGCAGCATATTTTTCTATCTGCGTTTTTATTTTATCGGAACTTATCGGAAGAATATCGATAAAAGGAATAATTCGAACATCCATTTCCTTTGACGGATAATCCAATTGCTCCGTTGGCAGCGTGGTCGTTGATAATATCGTAAAACGACGCTCAGGCATGTTGTTTCTTTTGCAGCAATTCATTTGCCCCTTTGCTAATGAGTTCATGGGCGGCTGAGATGCCAACCGAAGCAGCCAGGTCAATAGATAATCTTTTTTCAACAGAATACATCTTTTTACCTTCCGTATCCAGGATATTTCCGCGGAAAAAAACTTCTTCATCCGCGATTTCTGCGAGTGCACCGATGGGTGTGGAGCAGCCACCGAGCAGTGCAGATAAAAAATCCCGCTCAATTTTTACACAGAAGGCAGTTTGCCGATCATTCAGTTTTTCGCAATGCGCCTTAACATGGTGATCTTTTTCATTGCAAACAACCAGAATGGCACCTTGCGCCGGGGCAGGTATCATCCAGTTTAATTCAATCGCGTTTTCCGGACGGAGTCCGATTCGTTGCAAGCCGGCGGCAGCGAAAATGGCTCCCTGCCATTGACTGGCTTCGAGTTTTTTTAATCGGGTGTTCACATTCCCGCGGATGGGTTCAATCTGATCTTCCGGAAACCGGTAGAGCCATTGTGCTTTTCTTCGTAAGCTACTGGTAGCAATGGTGCCCTGCATGTGTTCGTCCAGATTTGTAAGATGATTTTCAGAATGTGGCAGAAATAAATCTAAGGGACTGCCTCTTTCTAAAATGGCGGCTTCTGTTAAACCAGCCGGAAGTTGAATGGGAACATCTTTCATGGAATGAACAGCCAGGTCGATCTGACCAGTTAATAATGCCAGATCGAGACTACGGGTAAAAATTCCCTGAACGCCCATCGCATACAGCGGAGTCGTCAGATCTATATCCCCTTCACTTTTAATCAGAACTAATTCGGAATCCACGCCCTGTTGATGCAGCAACGATTTCACCAGCTGTGCCTGCCATACCGCAAGCTGACTCTCGCGGGTGCCGATCCGAAGTTTTTTTGACATATTATAACGTTTATCTGCCGGTGATAAACTCGTTGATTGCCTCAATATAATAACAGCCCCGTTGATTTTCGCGGCGCATTTTCGAAGCCATTCCATTGAGCACACGTTGAATTTTCTGATCTCTGCTGATGGAAGAAGGTTTCTCTGGCAGTGGTTGATCAAATAAGGGAGAACAGTGAATTTGCTGCAGTTTTATTTTTACTTCTTTGAGCAGAGGTACATGGCGGCGCATTTCATACCATTCCATAAGTTCGTCCAGATGATTTTGTATGATCTCCCGGGCTTTCGGAATCTCCGCTGCACGTCGTTGCAGGGTGTCGTCTTTCATTTTTGAAAGTCCGTCAACATCAATCAACGTCACATGCTGCAAACCAGACACGCTGTTCTCTATATTGCAGGGAATAGAAAGATCAATGATCAGTTTTTCGCCGGCGACATTTTCAAGATCGGTGTAATGAATAATGGGTTCTGGCGCATTGGTTTCAACCAAAATGATATCCGCATTTTTTATTTCATCGGTAAGGCAATCCATCGAAGCAGTTCGTAAATCGAATGCACTGGCCAGATTTTCAGCTTTTTCGGGCGTCCGGTTCATTAATGTAATATGACTGGAGCCAATATAATCCACGAGATTCTTACAAGTAATGGTTCCGATTTTACCGGTTCCCAGTAAAAGAATCTTTTTGTCTGTCAAATCGGTAATATGTTCGCGAATATATTGAACCGCAGCAAAGGCAACGGAAACCGTTCCGTCACTCAGTGCCGTATTGTTCTTGATTTCTTTGGAAGATTGTAATACCTGGTTGAGAGTTCTTTCGAGAAAGATCTGAATAAATCCTTTTTCTTTTGCAAATTTCATCGCATGCCGCAATTGACCGACGATTTCATAATCGCCCAGTATCTGGGAATCCAGTCCGGCGCCTACATCAAACAAATGTTGTATCGCCTGCATGCCGCTTTTCCTGTACGCGAGTTCATTGAATAATTCCACTGAACCCTGTGTTTGAGAGCAGAACAGATCGACCAGCTGCTGAGGATTTTCCGCCAGACCATAAATTTCAGAGCGGTTACAAGTAGATAAAATAAAAAGATCCCTTACGTCAAATGCGGCTGCACGATTTAAAATACTTTCATATTGTTCGGGTCCGATCGCAAAAGAACCCCGGATTTCGGTATCGGTTTTTTTGTAGTTGATGCCGGTGACAAAGAAATTTGAAAGCTCCGTAATTGGGTTTCTACTCATCCTTTTAAATAGTATTGCAAAATTACTTGGTGCGTCTCCGAATGCATCATAGAACTGTCATAATAATGTCATTTGTATAATGATTCTCGTCATCTAAGCAGAAGATTATGATTATCCGGCCGACATCTAAACACGTTTCTTATTTACATTTGCAAATGGAAAATTTAAAAAGGGGGGTCATTTTGATGAATCTGGGTTCTCCGGATTCAACGGCCGTGTCGGATGTAAGAAGGTATTTGACAGAATTTTTAACCGATAAAAGGGTGATCGACTATTCCTGGCTCTTTCGTAAGGTGTTGGTGCAGGGAATTATCGTTCCGATCCGCGCGTCAAAATCTGCCGAAGCGTATCGTACCATTTGGACCGCCGCAGGTTCTCCCCTGATCCAATTCACGCGTCAACTGGCTGACAAATTACGGTCTGCCGTTGTTGAACCCGTCGCAATTTCCATGCGTTACGGAAATCCAACGATGGAATCGGCCTACGGGGAGTTAATAAAAAAAATTCCGGACCTCGAAGAGGTGGTAGCGATTCCGCTATACCCACATTATGCGATGTCTTCCTACGAAACGGCGGTAGAATATGCCAAGGAAGTACACAGTAAAAACAAATACGGATTCAAATTAAAATTCATTCCTCCTTTTTATCAGCATCCTGAATATATTCATGCCATGGCCGAAAATATGCGGCCCTATCTGCAGAAGGATTTCGATCACCTGCTGTTTAGCTTTCATGGTATTCCGGAAAGACATTTATTGAAAACAGATCCCACCCATCAGCATTGTTTGAAGTCACCCGACTGTTGCTCCGTTCATTCGGCCGCGCACGCAACCTGTTACCGGCATCAGTGTTTAACGACGATGAATCTAGTGGCGGCCGAACTCGGTCTGCCGAAAAATAAATTCAGTTATTCCTTTCAATCCCGACTGGGCAGACAACCCTGGTTAAAGCCCTATACCGACTTTAGGTTACAGGAAATGCCCGCGGAGGGCATCAAAAAATTAATGGTGGTTTGTCCGGCCTTCGTCAGCGACTGTCTCGAAACGCTCGAGGAAATTGAAATCCGCGGAAAAGAAAGTTTCATGGAATCGGGCGGAACCGAATATGGTATGATACCTTGTTTAAATACCAGCCCCTTATGGGTTCAGACGCTAGCCAACTGGGTGCAGTCATAACAATTATTCATGTATTCCTACATCAAGGCCCTGCATATTATTTTCATTGTGACCTGGTTCAGCGGTATGTTTTATATCGTACGACTCTTTATTTACAACACCGAAGCGTCGGAAAAATTGGGTCCGGAAAAAGAAATTCTGGGCGCCCAGTTTCAAATCATGATTCGCCGTTTGTGGCTCGGCATCACCTGGCCGTCGGCCATACTGACGTTGATACTGGGTCCCTGGATGTGGATTATGATGGGCAGTACGCCGCGATGGCTGATGGTCAAACTGCTGTTTGTAATTCTGCTATATCTATATCACTTTTCTCTTCACTTTCTATACCGCGAACAGCAAAAAGGCATCTTTCGATTCAGTTCACAAAAACTCAGGATCTGGAATGAAATGGCCACGCTGCTTTTGTTTGCCATCGTATTTCTTGCCAGTGTAAAACAATCGATGAGCTGGATATTCGGACTGGCAGGTATTGTTTCGCTCGGCGTGGTGCTTATGCTGGCTATTCGGTTGTACAGAAAAATCAGGAAACAGGGTTAAGTAACAAAACCCGATACCTCTGAAAGCAAAAAATCTCCAGTAAAGGAGACTTTTTATAAAGGGGCAAAAAGGCGGCTTTCCAGAAACTGATTTTCGACGGCAATTAAGGATTTGGAAAAAAATTTCGAACGAAAACAGGTTTTTGCAAAGACGATAAAAGGAATTAAAAACGGGAAGGTGCGGATTAAAAGAAAAAACGTTCGGTGAAAAAGGAAAGGGGAGTAGGAATACCCCCCTTTTTAACCCCTAAACCCTAAACCGTAGAAAAAAAATTTTGAAAACAGAGCATATCTTATAGATACAATCTCGGTGATTTTTTAAAGGAATTGATTAACCTTTTTGGAACATAAATTATGCCAAAGGATTTTTTTGTGGATAATTGTAATGCTTAAATGATTGATCCTGCTCAACTTCTACGTAACAGTACGAAGCATCATCGTATAGAAACGACTAGCCCATGGTGCTTTCAACAGGTAAAAAACCTTCAAATTCACTAGCTTTGCACCCATTTTGAATCGGACGCATTTTTCTGTCCCTCATCATTTCCGAAAACATTCATTATTAACGGATCCTATGGCCGGGCGATACAAAGAATATGAAAAACTGAATCTGCCGGAAATCGGGCAGGCTATGCTACAGCAATGGACGCTGTCGGGCGCATTTCAAAAGAGTATTGATTTGCGGGACGGCAAAACACCGTTTGTTTTTTATGAGGGTCCACCGAGTGCGAACGGGCTTCCCGGAATTCATCATGTGATCAGTCGTACGTTAAAAGACCTGGTTTGCCGCTATAAGACCATGCGTGGTTTTCAGGTTGAGCGTAAGGGTGGTTGGGATACCCACGGGTTACCGGTTGAGCTGGGGGTGGAAAAGGAGTTGGGAATTACCAAAGAAGACATCGGTAAGAAGATCTCGGTAGAGGACTACAACCGGAAATGCCGGGAAGTGGTGCTCCGTTTTAAGGATAAATGGGATGAACTTACGCAGCGGATGGGTTATTGGGTGGACTTGGAGCATCCGTATATAACGTACGAAAATAAATACATCGAAACGCTCTGGTGGATACTTAAAAAGCTGTATCAGAAGGATTTATTATTTGAAAGCATCAGCATTCAACCGTATTCACCCGCCGCCGGCACCGGCCTGAGCTCCCATGAACTGAACCAACCCGGTACGTATAAAGAAGTGAAGGATACAAGCTGCGTGGCGATGTTCAAAGCGGTCCGAAATAAAAAATCCGATTTTCTTTTCGCTGCCGGCGAAGGCGCACCGAAAGAAATCTTTTTCATGGCCTGGACCACCACCCCCTGGACCCTGTCGTCTAACCTCGGACTAACCGTTGGTGTACAGATAGAATATGTTTTGGTCGAAACATTTAACCCCTACACGCATCTGGCGGTCTGCCTCGTGCTCGCCAAAGCATTGGTTGGCAAATATTTCAAACCTGAGGAGGAGAATGCCGGCATGGACACGTACGTTCCGGGTTCCAAAACGCTTCCCTGGAAAACACTGGCTTCTTTTAAGGGGATCCAGCTGGAGAATTGTCGTTATGAACAACTCCTGCCCTGTGCGGCCAACAGCATGGACATCATCCGTGAAACCACACCAGACGCAGATCCGTTTCGTGTGATTACCGGCGATTTCGTTACCACCGAAGATGGAACGGGTATCGTGCATACGGCCCCCGCTTTTGGCGCGGATGATTTCAAAGTGGGCAAAAAAAACAAACTCGGTATTTTAATTTTGGTCGATAAACAAGGGAAATTCATAGAGGGAGTGGATGAATTCAGCGATCGCTATGTAAAGAATTATAAAGACGACGATCATTATATAGATGTGAACGTGGACATCTGCGTGAAGCTTAAGAAGGAAAACCGTGCGTTCAAAATTGAAAAATACGAACATACCTATCCGCATTGCTGGCGGACAGATAAACCCATTTTATATTATCCACTGGATGCCTGGTTTATTAAAACAACGGCGGTAAAAGACCGGATGATCGCGCTGAATAAAACCATTCAATGGAAACCTGCATCAACGGGCGAGGGACGATTTGGTAACTGGCTGGAAAATATGGTGGATTGGAACCTGAGCCGCAGCAGGTTCTGGGGAACTCCCTTGCCTATTTGGCGCACGGACGACGGGACTGAAGAAATATGCATCGGTTCTATTGAGGAATTGATGGAGGAATCTGAAAAGGCAAAAAAAATACTGGGAAATAACATCAACGCATCGTTAACGGCAGATACCCTCGATTTGCACAAACCCTTTGTGGATGATATTTTTCTGATGAGTGCCAGTGGCAAAAAAATGACCCGCGTGCCGGATCTGGTCGATGTTTGGTTCGATTCAGGCGCAATGCCCTATGCGCAATGGCATTATCCGTTCGAAAATAAAGAGCAGTTTAAAAAAAGTTTTCCGGCAGATTTCATCGCTGAGGGCGTGGATCAAACCCGGGGCTGGTTTTATACTTTACATGCACTGGCCGTGATGCTTTTTGATAATATTGCGTACAAAACGGTGGTCTCAAACGGGCTCGTTTTGGATAAGAACGGAAATAAGATGAGTAAACGCGTGGGTAATGTGGTGGATCCGTTCAAAACGATCGATCAGTTTGGAGCCGATGCTACCCGCTGGTATCTCATCACCAATGCCTCGCCCTGGGATAGTATGAAATTCGATCCCGAGGGGATACGCGAGGTACAAAGAAAATTCTTCGGTACACTATATAATACGTATCAGTTTTTCGCCCTCTATGCCAACGTGGACGGATTTGCTTTTAAGGAAGCTTATATCCCGCTGGCCGAAAGACCTGAAATTGATAAATGGATTTCTTCGGTGCTAAACAGCCTGGTCAAAAAAGTGATTTATAGTCTGGATGCTTATGAACCTACGGTCGCCGGGCGACTGATCGAAGATTTCGTGGATCAGGAACTGAGTAACTGGTATGTGCGTCTCAGCCGTCGTCGTTTTTGGAAAGGTGATTACGAGCATGACAAAAGGAGTGCTTATCAGACACTATATGAATGCCTGGAAACACTGAGTAAACTGATTGCGCCGATTTCGCCTTTTTTTGCGGACTGGCTGTATCAGAACCTCAATTCGGTGACGGGGCGTGAAGGGCATGCTTCGGTTCATTTTACCGATTTCCCGGAGATCAAAAATGTGGCGATCGACAAAGATCTGGAAGAAAGAATGAAACTGGCGCAGGATGCTTCCTCGCTGATCTTGTCAATTCGTAAAAAAATCAATATTAAGGTCAGGCAACCCCTTAAAAAAGCCCTGATTCCGATATTAAGCCCCGGAATGAGGCTCCAATTGGAAAAAGTTGAAGAATTAATTCGATCAGAAGTAAATATTAAAGAAATTGAGTATTTATCAGCAAATAATGAATTTATCCATAAAAAGGTAAAACCGAATTTTATTTTGCTGGGAAAGAAACTGGGTGCCAGGATGAAAGCGGTAAGTGCAGCGTTGGCTCTATTCACCCAAGCGGAAATAAGTGAACTTGAAAAGGAAGGACGCATACAAGTGCCTGTGGACGGGGCATTCATTAAAATTGTATTGGAAGAAGTGGAGATCAGCAGCGAGGATGTACCCGGATGGATGGTTGCCAGCAAGGGTCCGCTTACGGTTGCGCTGGATGTTACGGTTACGCCGGAGTTGGAAAGAGAGGGCAATGCCCGGGAGCTCGTAAACCGGATTCAGAAGATCAGGAAAGACCAGGAATTTGAGCTGACAGACCGAATCCGGGTAAAAATTGCAGGTGCCGAAACTTTGGAGGAGACGATAAGAGAATTTAATTATTATATTTGCGCGGAAATTTTGGCAGACCAACTTGATTTGGTACCCCAATTAATCGATGGCACCCTAATTGAAGTTAATGATGTCCCTTTAACAGTGTTTGTCACAAAAAAAGCCTAACCATATGGCAACCAAGAAAAAACAACCGGTAAAAGCTGTTAAAAAAGCATTACCAAAGAAGGCCGCAAAACCGGTAGCAAAGAAAGTTGCTGCCAAAAAGGTAGCTCCGGCAAAACCTGTTAAGAAGGACGGTCACAAAAAAATTACACACGTGGTAAAGAAACCTGTAGCGACAGTAAGTAAGTCAGTCCCTGTAAAAGCAGCCGTGCCGGCTAAAAAGGCTGCAGCCGCAGTGGCGGCAGTTAAAAAACCGGTTCCTGTGGCACCCGCAGTAAAAAAACCTACGCCTGCCGTTTCCGGCAAGCCCATAGCCCATACAGCAGCTGTTGCCCATGCAACACCGGTTGCGGCAAAACCGGTGCAACCGGTTGTAGTGTCGAAAGCAGGTAGCAAAGCGGAAGATAAAAAAATTGTTTTCAAGCAACAAGTGAAAAACACCAGTCCGGTTACCGTGAAGCCCGAGGTTAAAAAACCAGTTCCCGTTCCCGTAAAGACAGCGAAGGTTGTTATGCCTGAAATAAAAACAAAAACGGTTCGCAAATACGAGCCGGAATTTACAAAATCTGTGTTGGACATACACCAACATGATCAAAGCGGACCCACCATGAGATATAGTGATATGGAGTTGACAGAATTCAGGGAGCTGATCACAAAAAAGTTGGATTCAGCGAAAAAAGAACTGACCTACCTGCAGGGTCTGATCACCCGGCGCGACGAAATGGGCGGTGATGAAACTGATAACCGTTATATGACAATGGAAGATGGCAGTATGAGCATGGAGCGCGAACAGCTGAGCCAGATGGCGAGTCGCCAGATCACCTTTATCGATCATCTCGAGAAAGCCATGATGCGGATTGAAAACAAAACGTATGGCATTTGCAGGGTCACCGGAAAGCTGATTGATAAAGCGCGGTTGAAAGCGGTCCCACATGCTACGCTCAGCATTGAAGCAAAACAAACGATGAATAAATAGTCTTTAGTGAAACGGAAAGCAGGACGCCCAGTGTGTTTTGTTTTTTGCAGGCTAGTTATTTTCCGGTTTACACATTATGCAATCCCGCTTACTATTTATTGCGATGGCGCTGGCTTTGGGGGCCGTACTCCCGATGCAGGCTGCCATTAATGCCAGGCTCGCTAAGTCAGCGGGGAGTCCGGTAATGGCTGCTTTCATTTCATTTGCTGTAGGAACCATGGCGCTCATGTTATTCCTGATTATTGCCGGCCAGTTTCAATTCAAATTTATTTCTTCCGGCGGCCCCTGGTGGATCTGGACCGGCGGTTTGCTCGGAACTTTTTTTGTTGCCGGCATTGTCGTTTTACTTCCCAGGCTCGGGGTCGTACTCTCTTTTAGTCTTGTTCTCGCCGGGCAGATGTTTATTGCCATTTTATTCGACCAGTATGGCTGGCTGGGCGTAGCGGTAAAAGAAATTTCTGCTGGCAAGATCATCGGCGCACTGCTACTGATTGCCGGGGTTGTGTTGATTCGGAAATATTAATTGGTTGACGGTTGATGGTTGACGGTTGACGGTTGATGGTTGATGGTTGATGGTGCAATTATCTGATTTCCTGCATATTCACCAGCTTTTTATAAAAGCCATTCTGCCCAACCAGTTCTTCATGTGTTCCTCTTTCAACAATCGATCCTTTCTGTAGTACGATAATTTCATCTGCATGACGGATGGTACTTAGGCGGTGGGCAATCACCACGCAGGTACGGTTTTTCATCATATTGTTGATGGCATCCTGCACGAGACGTTCGCTTTCTGTATCGAGGGAAGAAGTGGCTTCATCCAGAATTAAAATAGGTGGATTTTTCAACACGGCGCGCGCGATCGTAATTCTTTGCCTTTCTCCACCGCTCAATTTAGAACCGCGGTCCCCAATATTGGTTTCATATCCGTTTTCTTTCTGAATAATAAACGGATGCGCATTGGCCACCTGCGCCGCTTTTTCAATTTGCTCCATGGTAGCTTCGGGTGTCCCCAGCGCAATGTTTGCCGCAATTGTGTCATTGAACAAAACGGGTTCCTGTGTTACAATACTCATGAGGTCACGGAGCGCATGCAGGGAATAGTTTTTTATATCTATTCCGTCGACCAATAATTCGCCTCCGGTTACATCGTGAAAACGCGGAATCAGGTCGGCCAGCGTTGACTTCCCGGCACCCGATGATCCCACCAGTGCAACGGTTTTCCCCTTGTTGATCCGGAGATTGATATGATGCAATACGTCAACGCCTTCATAAGAAAACTGAACGTTCTTGAATTCGATCGATTGATTAAAACGACTGATAGGCTCGGGATTGGCCGGTTCTTTTATTACGATATCAGCATTCAAAATTTCTTCCACTCGCATGATGGCTGCCGAACCCCGCTGTGCATTATAAAATGCAGTGGATAATGATTTAGCCGGATTGATGATCTGTGTAAAGATGGCGATGTAGGCAATAAATCCTTCCGGTTGCAAAATTTTCTGGTTCAGCACCATCTGCCCACCGAAATATAAAATGCAACAAAGCACGAGAACTCCCAACATTTCCGACATCGGAGAAGCCATATCTCTTCGAAACATAATTTTGTTTCTCAGGTGATTCAAAAAGTTATTGGTCTTAAAAAATTTTGTCTGCAAGAGTTTCTCCGCATTGAAAGCTTTGATAACGCGCAGGCCGCCCAAAGTCTCATCGAGAATCGAAAGTAAAACACCGGATTGCTCCTGCGCGTCATTAGATGTTTTTTTTAATGATCGGCTCACCCGGCCAATAATAAAACCGGCCAGGGGAAGCAAGACGACTAAAAACAGGGATAGGGCCGGACTTAAAAAAACCAGTGTAAGGAGAAAGACGAGGATGGTCAACGGATCCCGAAAAATACCTTCCAGTGTGCTCATTACACTCCATTCAATTTCGTTCACATCATTACTCATACGACTCATCAGATCACCCTTTCTTTGTTCAGTAAAAAAACCGAGTGGAAGGATCAATATTTTTGAATACAGGTCTGCCCGCATTTTTGTCAGTACGCCGTTACGCAAAGGAGCGAGTACCCTGTAGCCGAGGTAGTAAAAAAGATTTTTTAAAAAGATGGATACGATAATGATTAAGCAGATGGCCCCCAATGCATACGATGCTCCGTGTTGGTCGATGAGCAGGCCAAGTATATATTTGATAGAATCTAACAAACTGGAAGCTGAAAAAGACAAATGAGGCATAGCCGTGACTCTTTTTTCCTTTCCAAATAGTAATTGAAGGAACGGAACCAGCATCGTCAGCGACACCAGTGAAAATAAAACAGATAGAAGGTTAAAAACAAAATACAGGCCTATTTTATCTTTTTGATCCTTCAGGTATTTTAAAATGGTCGAAAATCTCTTCATTATTTCTGGATGGGGCGTAAATCCGTAAATTTACATTGAAATCGGCAATGATATGAAAGAAGGTAAGCGGCAGAAACAGGTTAGCGCTTTGTTATTGGCAGAGGTTAGCAAAATCTTTCAGAAACTCGGACTGAGCATGATCCAGGGCGGGATGGTTTCCATTTCTTCTGTCAAGATAACCCCGGATCTGTTTGAAGCCCGTATTTACCTGAGTTTTTATCAGGTACCCAAACCCGCCGAAGCGCTGAAACTGATAGAAGACAGGGCTTGGGAAATCAAGCGGGATCTGGTGAGTTCTATTCGCAATCAGTTAAGGAGCATGCCCCAGCTTACGTATTATATAGACGATACACTGGATTATGTAGATAAGATGGAAACACTTTTCAAGGAGATCAATGAAACCAAACCCAATACAGGCAGCGCGTCCTGATTTAATTAATCTGCATTGAAGTTTCTTTTCGCATGGCGTTATTTTAAAGCTAAGAAATCAACGAATGCGATTAATATCATTTCGTGGGTTAGCGTAAGTGCGATTATTTTAGGAACCGCTTCATTGATTGTGCTGATGAGTGTGTTCAATGGGTTGGAACAACTGGTCAGATCGCTTTACACTTCTTTTTATGCGGATATCCGCGTTTCCCCTGCTTCCGGCAAATTCATAGAAGTTCCAACGGCCATCCTGCAAAAATTGAAAGGGATCGACGGAGTGGTCGCTTATTCATTAACGATCGAAGATCAGGCACTGCTTCAATATAATAATTTGCAGCCCGTGATGCTGAAAGGCGTCGATAGCAATTTCATCCGGGTGAATGGGGTCTCGAAAAATATTTCGAAAGGCGCTTATCAGATTGGCACTGCCGATCATCCAAATGCGATATTGGGAGGAGGCATTGAGAATGCGCTCGATATCGAGTCGGACCGTGCCATCCAGCCAATGACAGTTTATCTTTTTCGAAACGGGATCATCGATGCCGGCGATCCGTCGGCTGCTGTTCATTCTGAAACCATCGCTTCATCTGGGTCGTTCCGGATTCAATCGGATTTTGACAATAAATATGTAATCACCAACCTCGGTTTTATGCAGCGAATGCTGGGATTGGACTCGAATTATTATGGAGCTGTTGAAATCGCCACCCGCGGGGGAACGGCGTCAAAAGAATTAAAATCGAAACTTCAATCATTATTCGGGGCTTCATTTCTGGTGCAAACGCGCGACGAACAAAATCAAACCCTATTTGGTGTAATGCGGATGGAAAAATGGGTGATCTATATTATTCTGACCATTATTTTAGTTGTTGCCGCATTTAATATGGTAGGTGCCTTAACGATGCTGGTATTGGAAAAAAAGAAAGATATACAGGTGCTCAAGGCAATGGGCGCCGACAACCGGTTTATACAACAGATTTTTTTGAATGAAGGGTTGCTCCTCGGCTTCATCGGCGGCGGCGGCGGATTTCTCCTCGCCATTCTGCTTTGCTGGATGCAGGTAAAATTTAAGCTGGTTCCGTTGCAGGGAAACTTTCTGATTGATTATTATCCGGTGAAGTTGGTGCTGGCTGATTTCATCCTGGTCGGATGTACCATCCTGATTGTTGTCTTGCTGGCTTCCTGGCTGCCCGCGAGAAAAGCCGCCTTACAACCATTCGAATTAAAGTCCTAAAAACCGTCAACCGTCAACCCCAAAACCGTCAACCCCAAACCGTCAACCCCAAACCGTCAACCCATCAACCGTCAAACCATCAACCCTTAATAGTCCCCGAGTGTCTCCGGCAATTGTGCCAACGCTTTTTTGGTTTGTTCTTCATTGGGCGCTGTGCCGTGCCAGTTATGATCATTCAGCATAAAATCCACACCCTGACCCATCACGGTATGCATGAGGATCGCAACAGGTTGTCCCTTTCCGGTCAGCGACTTCGCTTCCTCTAGGGTGGCTACCAATTCCTCCATTACATTACCATTTGTTTCGAGTGTTTTCCAACCGAACGCATCGAATTTATTGCGGAGGTTGCCGGTGCTCATCACATCATCGGTGGTGCCGTCAATCTGCTGATGGTTCCAGTCGATCGTCGAAATCAGATTATCTACTTTATGGTGGTGTGCAAACATAATGGCCTCCCAGTTCTGGCCCTCATTCAGTTCTCCGTCGCCATGCAGCGAGAAAACCAGGTGGGAATCTTTATTTAGTTTTTTAGCAAGACATGCGCCGATCGCAGCGCTCATGCCCTGGCCCAGAGAGCCGCTGGCAATACGGATGCCGGGTAGATGTTCGGCGGTGGCCGGATGTCCCTGTAAACGTGAATTCAATTTTCTGAAAGTCGCCAGTTCTTTAATATCAAAATAACCTGAGCGAGCCAGGGTTGAATAAAAAACAGGAGAAATATGACCGTTGCTGAGAAAGAAAAGGTCTTCATTTTTACCGTCCATTGAAAATTTCGGATCATGTTGCATGATCTCAAAATAGAGGGCAGTAAAAAAATCAGCACATCCGAGGGATCCACCGGGGTGACCACTGTTAGCACCATGAACCATCCGGATAATATCGCGTCGTATCTGTGAAGCAATTGCCTTTAAATCAGCCATATATTTGATTTATTTTAAAGTTGCCAAAGCTAATGGAAATTTTTTACCCGCGTGTCAGGGAACATATTAAGATTTTGTTCTAACTTACTCGTTCTTGCTCTCTGTGACATTAACATTGCTGGCCTGAACGTGTTGATTTTCAATACGCTAAAGTTGAACATCTATGAATTCACGGTAAAGGCCCGATTTTAGCAATGACAGAAATTAATTAATGTAAACTGAGGTTCATGTTTGACGTATTATTTTGCCTCGCGATCGCTTTTACCATTACTTTTCTGGCGATTCCCGTGATTATCAATGTAGCTGAGATGAAGAAGCTGTATGATATGCCGGATGCTCGTAAAATTCATCAGGTAGCTATAACCCCGCTGGGAGGCATCGGAATTTTCGCAGGGTTTGTATTCGGCTGTCTGCTAACCATCAATTTTAAATATTCCTCCGAGTTCCAATATTTCATCGCTGCCACGATGGTGATTTTCTTTCTGGGATTGAAAGATGATATATTGGTGATATCTCCCATTAAAAAATTCATCGGTCAGGTGCTGGCAGCTTTCCTGATTATTTATTATGGCAGAATACAGATTCGTAGTATGCACGGATTTTTCGGTATTCATGAATTGCCCGAGATGTTCAGCTTGCTCATATCCTATTTTTCAGTCATTGTCATTATCAATTCTTTCAATCTGATTGATGGTGTAGACGGACTGGCGGGCACACTTGGCCTCATGTCGTCCGCACTTTTCGGTATTTATTTTCTGAGTGCCGGGATGGAGCCCTATTACGTACTGGCGTTTTCTTTATGCGGAAGCCTCATCGCCTTCCTGATTTTTAATTTCCAGCCTGCAAAGATATTTATGGGCGATACGGGGTCACTGCTCATCGGAGTCGTAAACGCGATACTGGCATTAAAATTTATAGATCCGGGAAATGGTCCCGAATCGGTGAATCCCATCGAATCGTCTCCGGCCATCGGCTTTACCATACTAATGATTCCCTTGTTGGATACGCTGCGGGTTTTTGCAATACGTATGTTCAAACGGCGGTCGCCTTTCAGTCCCGACAGAAATCATATCCATCATTTGTTGCTCGACCGGGGACTTTCTCACCGTACGATCACTTTGTTGCTCGTCGCCGTGAATGCCAGTATGGTTGTGTTTGTTTATCTGGCGCGCTCGTTGGGATGCACGATTTTAATTTTATCAGTCATTGCACTTTTCTTCACTTTTATAGCCGTCGCTTATTATTCCAGACCGGTACATTCTTTATCATGGGAACCCGATGGAATGGATAAAAATGAGAAGGTAAAAGAATCCAAATTAGTTACCTTCATCCGCGAGAGTGTGCTGGAGCAAAAGAATTAACGAACAACATTCAGTAGATAAAAATCCCGAATTAGAATTACGTCTATGTCTGATGAATTAGACTTTATTTTGGAAGAGGCTAAAGATTCCATGATTAAAGCAATCGATCATTTAGAAAACGAGCTCACCCGTATCCGTGCTGGTAAAGCAAATCCCCAAATGCTCGAAGGGGTACAGGTGGATTATTACGGCACGCCGACGGTTATTAATCAGGTAGCCAATGTATCGGCCATGGATGCGCGCACTTTAACCATTCAGCCATGGGAAAAGAATATGTTGCAACCCATTGAGCGGGCGATTATCAACGCGAATCTGGGAGTCACACCGCAAAATGACGGAAATATCATCCGCTTGTTTATGCCTCCACTGACGGAAGAAAGGAGAAAAGAATTTGTAAAACGTGCTTTTTCAGAAGGAGAACAAACCCGGGTGGCGGTTCGAAATATCCGGCGGGACGCCATCGAACAGGTAAAAAAATTGCAGAAAGACGGACTCAGTGAAGACATCACCAAAGATGCTGAAAAACAAATGCAGGAGATTACGGATCAGCACATTTCGCTGGTTGAAAAACATCTTGCCTCCAAGGAAAAAGAAATCATGTCAGTCTGACGTCACTTCAAATAAAAATTCATAATCATTTAAAATGTTTTATGGGAATGCTTAAAGAGTTTAAAGATTTCGCCTTAAGAGGTAATGTGGTTGACCTCGCCGTTGCGGTTATTATCGGTGGTGCCTTTGGTATCATTGTATCGTCCCTGACGGATAATGTGATTACCCCCTTGTTGCTGAAACCCGTACTGAGAGCGGCGCACGCCGAAAATCTGGAACAGCTTAGTTATGGTGCGGTGAAATACGGATTATTTTTATCCGCCATTATCAAGTTTATCATTATTGCATTTATACTCTTTCTGATCGTGAAAGGATTTAAGACACTTGAAAACAAAAAAGTTCCTGCAGCAGCACAACCTACTCCTACAGAAGCACTATTGGCCGAGATCCGCGACGAACTCCGGAAAAATCCGTAGTTCGCTTATTTTAGGATTTTTCAATTTTACGGCTAAACAAAAATAAACTGCATTTAGAATTCAGTAATTGGAATTTTATGAAGAAAGTTGTCATCAGCTTATTGTTTTTTTTGAGTGTTGCAGTGGGTTTGTCGCAAGACAAGTCGGTTAAGGAAATGCGCGACCAGGCCAGCAGAATAATTACAAAAGATCTGAAGGATACGATACCGAAAATCTGGAAAACGGGCGGCGTTTTTCGTCTCACTTTTACGCAGGGGGCACAGAATAACTGGGCGGCTGGCGGTGATAAATCTACGCTCGGACTGAGCAGTTTTTTCAGCGGCTATGCTTTTTATAAAAAAGATAAAAATGCCTGGGACAATACCATCGACCTTGCGTTTGGATTTTTAAATACCACGAGTCTGGGTTCGCGTAAATCAGACGACCGGATCGATATTCTTTCTAAATACGGGTATGATATCGGCAAGAGCTGGTACCTGAGCGGTCTGGTCAATGTCCGTTCGCAGTTTGCGCCTGGTTATTCATATCCTTCGGGCCTGCCCCGTGTACTGACCTCCGATTTTCTGGCTCCGGCGTATGTGATTGTTTCGCCAGGGCTGAATTATAAACCCGACGACCATTTTTCATTTTTTATATCCCCGGCAACGCTGCGCTGGACGATCGTAAAAAAAGATTCCCTGTCTGCGAAAGGCGCTTATGGCGTAGATACCGGAAAAAATGTGAAACTCGAATTCGGAGCCTATTCTACTATTTCCTATATCCATAAAATAGGAGCGAATGCAGTTTATTCAGGGAGACTGGATCTCTTTTCAAACTATCAGCATAATCCGCAGGATGTGGATATCAACCTGACGAACGTTCTGGCCGTTAAAGTGACCGGTATTCTGACTATGTCTCTATCGTTCAACCTGATTTATGACAACGATGTGAAAACCGTCAAGAGTGACGGCACGCCAGGTGGCGCTTCGGCACAGCTGCAGGAATTATTGGGTATCGGACTTTCTTTTATATTATAATGCGGCGGCTGGAGTAATAATCCGGAATTTGGACGCTCATTTTGTGCGGTAATTGTCAACAAAAGCTTCCTGCATTACGTGTTTCGCGTTGTGCTTTTTTAGTATTCTTGCAACTAAAGCCACGGCATGCTCCATTCGGTGTCTTATCAGATCAGGTTATCACAATTTGAGGGTCCATTCGATCTCCTGTTGTTTTTTATTGAACGGGACGAACTCGATATTTACAATATTCCGATCCATAAACTAATTCAGGATTTTTTGGATTTCATTCATAAGGAAGAAACCCTGAACATCGAGTTATCCAGCGAATTCATTCTGTTTGTTTCCACCCTCATGCGTATCAAGGCCAAAATGTTACTGCCCAGAAAGGAAATCGATGAACAGGGTAATGAGATCGATCCACGTCAGGAGCTGGTTAATAAGGTACTGGAATACAAACGTTTCAAAGAAGCATCTGCTCGACTCGCTGAGCTGGAAGAGCAGCGCATCAAACTGATCCGCCGGGGAAATTTACATCGGGAACTGCTGCATATCGGCGAGGAATCCGGCGAAGGAACCGAGATTCAGTCCATCAGTCTTTTTAAGCTGATGAAGACCTACGAAAAAGTGATGCTGCGTTTGCAAGACCGGAATAACAAGCCCCGTCATACAGTCGTGCAATATAATTACACAATGGAGGAGAGCCGCCAGCATATGATCGATCTGGTTAGCCGGGAAAAAACGGTTCCGTTCGAAAAAATCATCATGGGATGCGAAAACCGAATCCACGCGATCTTTCTTTTTCTTTCCATCCTCGAGCTCATACAAATGGGACATATGAATATCCTGATCGGAGAGGGACGCAATAACTTCATTCTTGAACAAAACGCAGAAAGCTTAACCCCTAGCGCATAAAGTGATTCTTAACGGTTGAATCGCCGTTTTGGCAGATGAAACATCATGGTACACTTATTGATGTTTAAACATCAATAAGTGTACCATGAAAACAATATTATACCCGGCCAGAGAAAGAGGCCATGTCAATTTGGGATGGCTGGAAAGTCATCATTCATTCAGTTTTGGTCAGTTCAACGATCCTGAAAAAGTTCATTTTGGGGCTTTGCGGGTGGTTAATGACGATCGTATTGCAGGCGGCGGAGGTTTTGGTACCCATCCGCACGATAATATGGAAATCATTACCATTCCCCTCGAAGGCAAACTGGCTCATAAAGACAGTGCCGGGAATGAGGGCATTATTCGTAAAGGAGATGTGCAGATCATGAGTGCCGGTATAGGTATCCGCCATTCGGAATACAATGCTTCCGCAACCGAACTGGCAGCACTTTTACAGATTTGGGTTTTTCCGAAATTAAAAAATATAAAACCCCTGTATGGCCAGCAATCATTTGAATTGAATGATCGTAAAAATAACTGGCAGGTGGTGGTAAGTCCGGATGCGAAGGATCAGGCGCTGCCGATCAATCAGGACGCCCGTTTTTCGCTCGTTGATCTGGAAGCAGGTAAACCGATCGCATATGAAATGAAATGGCCCAATGCCGGTTTGTATTTGTTTGTCATTGACGGATCGGTTACAGCAGCGGGTCAACTGCTTGCAAAAAGAGATGCGATGGGCATTTCAGAAGTTGATCAAATTCACATTGAAGCAGTAAATGATGCGCAGTTGTTAGCAATTGAAGTACCGCTGGTTTTTTAAATTGTCCGGTGATAGGTCAGGCGTCGTGCGTTACGTGTTTTTTCTGTAAAAGTTTTTTTGCCGCTTGGTAAATGGCGTCCGCATCAAATCCGGATTCGTGCTGAAGTTGCTTTGGTGATCCGTGCTCTATGATTTTATCCGGTATTCCTAAAATTATCACCTGGGCCTGGTATTGATGCCGCGCCATAAATTCGAGAATAGCGGATCCAAAGCCACCGACAACGGTTCCGTCTTCGACGGTAATAATTTTTGAGATTTTTTTAAAAATTTCATGTAAGAGAACTTCATCCAGTGGCTTCACAAAACGAAGATCGTAATGGGCCGCATCCAGATCTTCTGTCCGAAGCTGGCGGATGGCCGTGCTGACGTAATTACCGGGATGTCCGAAGCTGAGTATCGCCAGTTCTTTTCCGTCTTTTAATTTTCTGCCTTTACCAATTTCAATTTCCTGAAAGGCTGTTTTCCACTCGGGTAACACTCCTTCACCTCTTGGATAGCGGATCACAAAGGGATGCTGATTTCCCTCCAACTGAGCAGTATACATGAGGTTGCGCAATTCACTTTCGTTCATCGGCGCGCTTACGATCAGATTCGGAATACAACGCATATAGGCGATATCATAGGCGCCATGGTGGGTGGGTCCGTCTTCTCCCACCAGTCCGGCCCGATCCAGGCAGAATACCACGGGCAGGTCTTGAATAGCCACATCATGGATCACCTGATCATAGGCCCTTTGCATAAAACTGGAATAAATATTACAGAACACCCGCATGCCCTGCGTCGCCATTCCGGCACTTAACGTAACAGCATGCTGTTCGCAAATGCCCACATCAAAAGCCCGGTCCGGCATTTTTTCCATCATGAATTTCAGGGAGCTGCCACTGGGCATGGCTGGCGTGACAGCAAAAATATTTTTATTTTTCTCTGCCAGTTCAATAATTGTATGACCGAATACATCCTGATATTTCGGCGGCTGAACGCTGTCGTATTTCTTTTTATAAATTTCTCCGGTGATCTTATCAAATAATCCGGGCGCATGCCATTTGGTTTGATCATTTTCAGCCAGTGAATACCCTTTGCCTTTGGTCGTAATGATATGAAGCAATTTAGGTCCCGGAATATTTTTCAAATCCTGCAGGGTGTCGATGAGTTTGTTGAGGTTATGACCATCAATGGGGCCGAAATAACGAAGCTTCAATGCTTCAAACAAATTACTGCTCTTACTCACAAAGCTTTTAATGCTGTGTTCAATCTTACTCGCGATTTCACGACTGAAATGCCCGCCCACCGGGAGTTTGCCAAGCGCTTTCCAGATATCATCCTTGAATTTATTATAGGTCTGGGAAGTGGTAATATCGGTTAAGTATTCTTTTAATGCACCCACATTGGGGTCGATACTCATACAGTTATCGTTCAAAATAATCAACAGATCCGAATCGGCAACACCGGCATGGTTCATTCCTTCAAAAGCCAGACCGGCAGTCATGGCCCCATCGCCGATCACAGCCACCACTTTTCGGTCTGTTTCTCCTTTATATTTTGCAGCCATGGAGATCCCGAGTGCGGCACTAATCGAAGTCGAAGAATGACCAACTCCAAACGCATCATACACACTTTCATCACGGTTCGGAAATCCACTGATTCCTTTGTATTTTCTGTTTGTGGAAAAATTATCGCGGCGGCCCGTGAGAATTTTATGTCCGTATGCCTGGTGACCCACATCCCAAACCAACTGGTCGTACGGCGTATTGTATACGTGATGAAGGGCAACGGTCAGCTCCGTTACACCCAGACTGGCCGCAAAATGACCACCATGCAGGCTCACCACATCAATGATGTACTGTCTGAGTTCATCGGTGAGTTGCTGTAACTGTTCTCTGCTTAATTTTTTAAGATCATCAGGCGATTCCACAGTCCGTAAAAGGGGTCCCGGTACAAGATCCATTTGGTAAAATTAGCATTTTCATGGGATATAGGCCCTATCCAAACGGGGTAATTCCCTTCCGGGAGACCACGGACCGCCAGAAGGCTGGAAACCTCCATTAATACTTAAAATCTGATAAAAGGGGATTATTCCTATAGATTTGTTGCTAGAGATTAAATGCAAAAGACGAGTAAATATTACTGGTGGCTCCAGATCGGGGGATGGGGCATTCTGGCCTGCGTGATTATTTTAATCAATGTGCTTTTCAGGCAACGGGTGGATTCTCAATTGCTCATACCGCTTTGGATAAAAGTGCTGGCCGGTATTTTGACCACGCATTTATTCAGGATCTATATCCACCGGTTTCACTGGTTGCAGTTGCCCATCGAAAAAGTGCTGCCGAAACTCGGCGTTGGTATTGTGGTTGTTTGTGTGCTGGATTCGATGATCCGTATCACTGTAATTAATTGGTTCAGTCTGGCCGACACGAAAGCAAAAATGGAATTTTCCACACGTTTTTTACTGGTCACGTTAGAAAATGGTTTATACATCATCCCCTGGACACTCATTTATTATTTCTTCCATTATATAGAAAAGAGTCGCAAGCAACAGTTGGATACCCTGAAGCTGGAAGCGCTTGTGAAA
>JAYWCS010000058.1:0-3034 GCA_043780315.1 Bacteroidota bacterium
ATGATGTGGTATTTCCTGATGAGTGATGCGTTCACTTTCGGGGCGTTCCTGATTTCCTATGGTACGATTCGTTTTTCTGCCACTTCCTGGCCCGACCCGAATGAAGTATTCCGCAGTTTCCCTTTTATCGGGCAGATGAATGTGCCCCTGGCATTCGTGAGTTTGATGACGTTCATCCTGATTATGAGCTCGGTTACGATGGTGATGGCTGTGGGGGCCGGACAGGCAAATGACCGGAAAGCGGTATTAAAATGGATGTTCCTAACGATTATCGGCGGGCTCGCATTTTTGGGTTGTCAGGCATGGGAATGGTATCACCTGCATACGGAAGGCGCCTGGTGGGGTATGAATCCGTTTATGAATATTGACGGCAGTCAGTCAACCACCAACTTTACCAATTTCTTTTTCACGATCACGGGATTTCATGGGTTCCATGTATTCTCCGGAGTGATTATAAATATTATCATGTTTATCATGACCTGGCGTGGAGATTTTGATCGTAAAGGTCATTATCTGATGATTGAAAAAGCCGGATTATACTGGCATTTTGTGGACCTGGTGTGGGTCTTTGTGTTCACCTGTTTTTATCTGCTTTAATTTAAATTATTGAACATATGAGTTCTGTAGACGCCTCCCTTCCGAAAGAAAAAAGCACGTTCAACAGTAAAGCAGTCTGGAAGACATTCTGGATTCTTTTGGGGATTACAGTATTTGAGCTGATCATCGCGATCATCTATTTCGAAACACATTTCTTCCCAAAACATATTCTGAACGGGGTTTTTATTATCATGACGCTTGCGAAGGCATTTTTTATTGTAGCGGAATTTATGCATCTGGGTCATGAAATTAAAAATCTCATTATGACCATCGCAATACCTGCGTTGCTTTTCGTATGGTTTATCATCGCGTTTTTATTGGATGGTAGTTCTTTCCATAACCTGCGTATGCGTTATGATCCATATGCCAATGAGCAAAGCAAAACAAAAGTTGTGCAGCCGGAGCATCGTCCTGAAGGAAAGAAACCAGGCGTGGAATAGTTGTCAATGGACAATAAATAATTAATTAACAACCATTGCCGATCGGTAGTGGTTTTTTTATCTAAAAGAAAAGGTATTGAGCAGAAAAGCACTGACCGCGGTACTACTGGCCGTCATGGTTCCGGTAATTAGTTATTTGCTCGTAAAACACGCCAGTGACGGTGCAATTGCGATGCCCGGGCGTTTTTATTACGACTCGGTTGCGACGATTTTGAAAGACGGCAAAATAAAAAATGACACCAGCTGGCACGCAGTAGTCGATTTTAAATTTCAAAATCAGCTGGGGAAGACGGTTTCTCTTTCTGATATTCCCGGGAAAGTAATTGTAGCCGATTTTTTCTTTACTCGTTGTCCGTCTATTTGTCCGAAGTTAACGGCTAACATTCGAAAATTACAGGACGCCTTATCATCCAAGGATCAGTTCAAACAATTGAATCCCGCCTTTGTACAATTTATCTCTTTCAGTGTCGATCCGGAGCGTGATTCTGTTCCGGTATTAAAGGCTTACGGCGATAAAATGGGGGTGAACCCGGAAATCTGGTGGCTCCTCACCGGTCCGAAAAAAAAGGTATATGATTTTTCGATCGATGAATTGAAACTGGGTTTGGTTGATGGGGAGGGCGTTGATTCCAACTTCATCCACACGCAGAAATTGGTGTTGCTGGATAAAGAACATGTGGTGCGGGGTTATTATAATGGCCTGGATAGTGCAGATCTGCAAAAGATGGCCAACGATATGGTATTCATTATGCTGGAGAAGGATAAAAAATATGTTTCTCCACTCAATGAGATGCGGCCACTGCTGCCTATTATTGTCTTTATCATGCTGGCGACGGTGGGCGTGGTTATTTATTTGTCCCGAAAACAAAAAATATAATTGTCAGATACCAATTTCTCACGCGCATGAAACAAAAAAATTTAACTATCCCGATCATCGTGGTTTCAATTACCATTCCGGTGGCGGTTGCTTTTTTAATATTGGGATTAAAAACGAAAATTAATCCCGGATTCAATACCCGCAATCTACCGTTGTTTCATGCGATGTTGAATTCCACAACGGCGATATTGTTACTGGCCAGTCTATACTTTATTAAAAACAAATGGATTCGTGCCCATCGTGCAGCGAATCTGACGGCAGTCGTTTTGAGTTCGGTATTTTTAATTTCTTATGTTATTTATCACAGTTCGAATGCCTCCGTGAAATTTGGCGATTTGAATCATGATGGCATTTTAAGTTCGGATGAACAACAGCAGGCAGGCAGCATGCGGTACATATATTATTTTTTTTTAAGCAGTCATATTATTTTATCAGGAATTATTATTCCATTTGTTCTCTTTACCCTGCAACGCGCATTCCAGGAGAAATTTACGCAACACAAAAAACTTGCCCGTATTACCTGGCCCATGTGGTTTTATGTTGCCGTCACAGGTGTTATTGTTTACGTCATGATCAGCAAATACTATTAAATAACTTCTTTTCCCGGGTCCCAGAAGATTTCTTTGAAGTGCACAATCACATCGTCTTTGACGGAGATACCTTCTTTCTTTAATCGTTTTTCCATTATCCCGGGCGGATTGAAATGATGCTTGCCGGAAAGTAGTCCGACCCTGTTCACTACCCGATGTGCCGGCACCGGGGGGCTCACGGTGTGCGCAGCATTCATTGCCCAGCCGACCATACGGGCAGAGAGTCTGGTTCCCAGACAGGCTGCAATCGCGCCGTAGGAAGTAACGCGGCCTGCGGGAATTTGCCTGGCTACTTCATGCACCTGTTCAAAGAAAGAAAGCGCTTTCTTCCCGGAAGGATTGATATTTTTTAGCGGGAGGTCTTTTTTTTTGACTGTCATTGGGTGATTCCTGGTATGACTTTAGCCAACATTTTTTTCTATCTGTTTCAGCAATTCCTGCAACTGGGGACCGGTAGCAGGAATTGGCTTGTCGGGCAGTGTGAACCGAAGATAAAACACTTTATTTGTTTCTGCGATATCCAGTTTTTC
>JAYWCS010000059.1:0-4962 GCA_043780315.1 Bacteroidota bacterium
AAAGCGCCTCCGAATTCTCCATAATATCCTTGGTCGGACGGTTGCTGATATGTTTTTCTTTCTGTCATCGTCATTTATTTTTTGTTCTCTGATTCAAGAAATATTTTTATTTTATCCAGGTCTTTTACTCCGCTATGAATTTCAAACCGGCTATTGATATCTATTGAGAAAAGTTTTTTCGCTACTTCTTCCTGGCAAAACTCTTTTAGTTTTTCATTGTCCTCCGGTTCAATACCGCCGCTCAGGAAAAAAAGTTTTTCGATTCCGGCAGGCTTTAGCAGGTCCCAATTGAATTTCTTTCCCGTACCTCCATATCCTGCGCCCAAAGTGTCAAAAAGAAACATGTCGCAGGAATCCTCATAGGGTTTGGTGATCCACGAAATGGGATCATTTTCTCCCAGACGGAAAACTTTTATTACCGTTACATAGTTAGCTATCTGTTCGCAGGCACGAGGCGATTCATCACCATGCAGTTGTACCATGTCCAGTCCGTATTCATCCACGGTGCGCATCATCTGGTCGTAGGGCGTATTAACAAATACACCCACTTTGCCTATACGCAGTTTGGCTTTTTTGAGTTGCTCTCCTGAAATCTGATTGCCCGCATACCGGGGAGATTTTGGATAGAAAATAAATCCGGCGAAATCAACCCCCATTTCCTCCAGCTCTTTTACCTGGTCGAGTTGGGTCATTCCGCAAACCTTTACTCTCATACGAGATTCATTTTTAATTGATCAACAAAAGAGGCAAAAGCAATCCCGGGATCGGGCGTTTTCATAAACTCCTCCCCAATCAAAAATCCATTGAATCCCGCATTTTTCAATTGCAACAAGGTCTCTACTTTTCGGATTCCACTTTCTGCCACACGTAATTTATTAGCGGGTAATTTTTCAGCAAGCCGGATGGAGCGATCAATATCTACAGCAAACGTTTTTAAGTCGCGATTGTTGATGCCGACTACATCCACTTCCTCACATACATGCTCGAGTTCTTCTTCGATATGAATTTCAAGTAATACTTCCAAACCGAGTTGGTGAGCGTAGATGGCCAGTGCACGGGTTTGGGTAGGCTTCAGGCAGGCCGCGATCAGCAAAATCACATCGGCCCCCATGGCACGTGATTCGGCAATCTGATAGTTGTCCAGCATAAAATCTTTGCGTAAAATGGGCAACGCATTAAATCGTGCTCGTTGCAGATCTTCGGTTGAGCCACCAAAAGAAGGGTTGTCCGTGAGCACTGAAATCATAGAAGCACCCAGGGCTGCATACGCTCCGGTAACCGCTTCTACGGTGGCCGTTTCGTTTATAATTCCTTTCGACGGGGATCTCTTTTTGTATTCAGCGATGATGCCTGTTTTTTCAGGATCTGTTAAAAACTTTTTCATCGAAAAAATCGTACGGTCGAAACCCGGTTGTTTTTCGAGCTGCTCCAATGAAATTTGTTCTTTGCGATCGGCGATTTCCAATTTTTTATAGGAAACGATTTTTTCCAGTATGTTTAAAATCGCCATGTTGATTTATTGTAATGAAACCAGAATATTTAAACTTCTTAATGCTTTTCCACTTTCCAGACTTTCGACGGCCGCTTCGAAAGCCGCCTCATAACTCGTATAGGTACCCGTGCAATATAATGCCATTGCTGCGTTGGCAAACACCACAGCATTCTGCGCCCAGGTTCCTTTTCCCTTTAGAATCTGCGAGAAAATTTTTGCCGCATCTTCCACGCTGTTCCCACCATAAATATCACTGGCAGACACCATCCGCTTACCGAGTTGCTCGGGTGTCATCACCCGTTCCCCGTCGTTGGTAATCACCCGGGCATCGCCGGTCAGAGATAATTCATCGTACCCATCGAGGCTATGAATGATGGCAAAAGAGGCCTCGGTTTTTTGCAGCAGATAGGTATATAAACGCGCCATTTCCAGACTGTAAACACCTATGAGTTGAAACTTTGGGACCGCCGGATTCACGAGTGGTCCCAGCATATTAAAAAAAGTACGGATGCCCAGATTCTTCCGGATCCCTCCAACTGCTTTTAATGCCGGATGAAATAAAGGCGCATGGAGAAAACAAATATTGGACGCTTCCAGTTCCTTTTTTAATTTACCCGGATCACTACTTAGCTTATAACCCAGCTGTTCCATTACATTCGATGCACCGCTGATGCTGGTGGCGCCATAGTTTCCGTGTTTCGCTACTTTTTTTCCGGCCCCGGCCACGACAAAACAGGCAAGCGTTGAGATATTAAATGTATTTTTTCCGTCGCCCCCGGTTCCGACAATATCAATCACCTCATAACTGTTGAGGTCTGCTTTCACTGCCAGTTCCAGTAAAGCATCCCGAAATCCCTGCAGTTCTTCGATGGTAATACTGCGCATAAGGAAGACCGTTATAAAAGCCGTTATCTCTGACTCGTTGTATTGTCCGAGCGAAATACCGGCAAGCACTTCATGCGCCTGCTGGCGTGTGAGTGTTTTGTATTCGAATAGTATTTGCAATATTTTTTTCATCATGCTATTTTTTAGATGCCAACCGTTTTCATCTGGGCAGCAGGTTTCGAAAGCCAGTTACGCATGATGTGTTCGCCGTTGGGTGTGAGCACGCTTTCGGGGTGAAACTGTACTCCAAGCACATCGTAGGTTTTATGTCTTAGTGCCATGATATGCCCGGCAGCATCCAGGGCGGTCACTTCCAAAGAATCCGGAAATCCATTTGGATCGATCACCCAGCTGTGGTACCGCCCGGCAGGAAATCCATCCGCCAACCCGGCAAAAAGATCGGCATTCGCTTCTTTCAGCGATTTATGCGCGGGAAGTATATTCACCGGGGTAGCCACTCCGTGAAATACTTTCGAGAGATTGACCAACCTGCCTCCGAAAGATTCTCCGATGGCCTGGTGACCCAGACAAACACCCAGAATAGATTTGGTGGGTGCATACTTTTTTATCAAAGGCAACAGCATGCCGGCCTCGGAAGGAATGCCCGGACCAGGCGACAAAATAATTTTATCATATTGATCTACTTTTTCCATCGGGATCTGATCGTTGCGAAATACATCTACTTTTTCACCCATAATCTTTTCCACGAGGTGAACCAGGTTATAGGTAAATGAATCGTAATTATCGAATACCAGAATTTTCATATTCAGAATTAAATAGTTTCTGCCATTTCGATGGCTCGTTTCAAAGCACCCAGTTTATGGTTTACCTCTTCCAGTTCATTCTGCGGTATACTCGCAGAAACGACTCCGGCACCTGCCTGATAAGTTAATGTGTTACGACGGCTCATCAGACTGCGAATCATAATGGCCTGTGTGCAATTGCCATCGAAACCAACAAAACCGATGCAGCCACCATAATAACTGCGGGAAGTAGGTTCAAATTGACTGATCAGTTCCATCGCGCGAATTTTTGGTGCACCACTCAGGGTGCCGGCAGGAAAAGTAACGGCCAGCAATTCAAACGGGTTACTGCCGGCTTTCAATTTCCCTTTTACTTCGCTTACCAGGTGAATCACATGCGAATAATACTGGACCTCCCGGAAATGTACAACGGAAACTTCGGAACACTGTCTGCTCAGATCGTTTCTTGCCAGATCAACCAGCATCACGTGTTCTGCGTTCTCTTTGGCGTCTTTTAACAGCGCCTCTGCACCGGCCTTGTCCACTTCATCATTGCCGGTACGCCGACAGGTACCGGCAATAGGATGCATGATGGCTTTACCATCTTTGATTAACACCTGCGACTCCGGGGAAGAACCCATGAGGCGATATTCTCCATAATCGAAATAAAATAAATAGGGACTCGGATTTACATTCCGCAGCGCGCGGTATACATTGAATTCATCGCCTGTAAAGCCCAGTTTAAAACGGCGACTCAGCACGATCTGAAAAACATCTCCTCGTAAACAACTTTTAATGCCTTTCTCTACCATCTCCCGGTAAGCGGCATCTGTCATGTTGCTGGTTTCTGCACCCTTTACCTGAAAAGGAAATACCGGGACGTCTTTCGAGCGGATCAGCGATTCCACCAGAGGTAATTCGCTGTCGACGCCTTCCACCACGTTTTCACATATATACAACTCATCTTTAAAATGATTGATTGCGATCACATATTGATATAACCGGTAGCGCATGAGTGGAATCAACGAAGGTTCCGGTTTTTCACTGAGCTGAATACGATCGAAAAACCGAACTGCATCATAGGTTGTATATCCAAACAGACTTTGCGCCGTGCAAACCGGTTTTTCTCCTGCCTTGACCACCTCAAAATGTTCCATAAAATCCCAAAGCAACTCAGGAACATTGGCTCCTTTTAATGGATACTTTTCTGTGGAACGGCCAGGAAGCTTGAATTCCATTTGTTCGGTATCCGTAATTTCTACGCCGCCGATTGCGTGGATACAAATAAACGAATAGCTGTTCTCCGCCGCATGGTAATCAGTACTTTCCAGCAATACCGTATCCCGGAAACGATCCCGGATGCGCAGGTAAATGCCAACGGGCGTATAGATATCCGATAATATTTTTTTGTAGGTCGTATTCAGCCTGATTTTTTTCATAAAAACCGCCCTTATGTTTTGAAAGTTTCCCTTTATAACAAAAAAAAAGCCCCGGCGTTGACCGGGGCATGATATGTTTATAACATATAGCAATCGCATTACGCGCCCCGACCGGAGTTTGTATGCCACCACCATGCATTATTAATCTTTTGATTTATCATCGGGAGCAAATATGAGCTGTAATTTCGAAATTTCCAAATTTTCAGTGTAGTAATTAAATGATCCCCTTGGTGGTTGGAAGGTCATCGCTGGTTGGATCCCGTTTGACGGCCATCCGGATGGCTTTGGCAAAAGCCTTGAAAATGGCTTCAATTTTATGGTGCTCATTTTCACCCGAACAACTGATATTCAGGTTACAACGGGCAGCGTCTGAAAAGGATTTAAAGAAATGAAAAAACATTTC
>JAYWCS010000060.1:0-16654 GCA_043780315.1 Bacteroidota bacterium
AACAACCTGCTATGAGCAAGCCGCCTAGGTTCTGCATAACCTGCATTTTCGTATTGCTGCAAATTTACTCTTCTGCCCAGGATAAAATTGAAAACTATATCTCCGGTGTGATACCGGATTCACTCAAAAGGGAAGCGGATGTTGTATGCCGTTTGGATGAACATGTAGTTGAGATTAAATCACCGGGCCGGGCAATCGTTTCTGAAAGGCATATCTATACCATTTTAAATGAAAATGGAAATGACTGGAGCGACTATTCAACCTACTATGACAAGTTTTCTGTTATCAATAATGTCACTGGAACGCTGTTTGATCAAAGGGGCAGAGAAATTCAGCATTTTAAAAAGAAGGATATGCAGGATTTGCCGATGAACGACGGCTCGTCATTTGTAAATGATGAACGTATAAAAAAGAGTGGTTTTGTGAATCATGCCTACCCCTACAGCGTTTCTTTTGAGGAGGAGGATGAAATAACTGATCTGATCCAGCTGCCACGATGGAGAATACCCCGACCGGTAAGAACCTCTGTATTATTCAGCAGGTATATCCTTATTGCCCCCAAAAATTATACGATCAGATATAAAGTAATCAATGCATCGATCGCACCGGTGATAACGGAAAAAAATGATCGGGTGACCTACACCTGGGAAATCAAAAATTTGCCGGCAATCGAAGAAGAGCCCTACGCGGTGACATCTGATGAATATAATCCCTTTATGCTGGTCGCTCCATCGTTATTCGAAGTTGAAGGATATCATGGGAATATGTCTGAATGGAATAATTATGCAAAATTTTATTACGATTTACAAAAGGGACGGGACGTTTTGCCGGAGAATCTCAAACAGACGCTCCATGCGTTGACGGATCATATTACCGATACCGCTAAAAAAGTAGCATTGATCTACGACTATCTGCAAAAAAACACGCACTACGTGGGAATTCAGCTGGGCATCGGGGGATTTCAAACCTTTGAAGCCAGTTATGTAGCCAAGAATAAGTATGGTGATTGCAAGGCGTTATCCAATTTTATGGTTTCGATGCTGAAGGAAATTGGTATCCGGGCTCATTCGGTAATTATATACGGGGGCACCTATCAGCCGCCGTTTGTAAAAGATTTTCCGAGCCATCAGTTTAATCATGCCATTTGCTGTGTTCCTTTAAATAAGGACACCATCTGGCTGGAATGCACCAGCCAATCCCTTCCCGCAGGATATTTAAGCTCATTCACTGCGAACCGATACGGACTTTTAGTAAACGAAAACGGTGGCCAGCTGGTTCATACACCAGCCTATCTGTTGAAAGATAATAATCGTTTGAGAAATGTATCCGCGTCTTTGGATACGGAAGGAAATTTAAATTTTCATGCCAATACCAGCTACCAGGGAATATGTCAGGATCCGGTGGACGAAATGATTCATTCCTTTTCCAAAGATGAACAGCTCATTAAACTAAAAAGCAAATTTGACCTTCCGACATACAATGTGTCATCGTTTAGTTACACGGAAGACAATACCCGTCGCCTCCCGGTTATTCATGAAAATATGGATGTTACCGTCGGCAATTATGCCGCCGTCAGTGGCAAGCGTATATTTATTAACCCGAATATTCTCAGCCGTTCTGCCATCGTATTTCCTGAAAATAAAGAGCGCATACTGGATATAAAATTTGTTGAGGAGTACCGCTACATCGATTCCATCCGGATATCTCTTCCATCCGGATACGAGATCGAAATGAGGCCGGAAGACATTTCGTTGGACACGAAGTTTGGAAAGTATTCCAGCCGGGTTTCTATTTCTTCCGGATCGATCGTGCTGTACCGTAGTCTGGACCAATATAGCGGCCGGTTTCCGGTGAACGAATATGCAGCGGTAAAAAAGTATTACGATGAGATCTTTGAGGCGGATCGTGCTAAAATTGTCTTAGTTAAGAAAAATTGAATTCATGATGAACAAACGGTCCGTTTTTTTTACAATTTGTGTCCTGTTAAATGTCGGTTTTTCCTTTGCGCAGAAAAACTCGAATATTAAATTCGGGAAAATAACCGCCGCCGATTTCAACCTCTCGGCATCAACATTTGATTCCGGCGCCCACGCTGTGATCCTTGCCGACATTGGGACGGTCCGGTTTGAAGGAAATAATGCGGGTTTTTTCACACTCATTTTTACCCATTACATGCGTGTAAAAATCGTGACGAAGAATGGCTTTGAGATCGGCAGCCAGGAGATTCCCCTGTTTCATAATACTCAGGGAGAAGTTGAAAAACTTTTTGCTGTCAAAGGATCTACCTATAATCTAGAAAATGGACTGATCACAGAAACGAAACTGGATGAAAAATCAATTTTTACCGAAAAATACAACGACGATTTCGATCAGAAAAAATTCTCTATGCCGGCATTGAAAGAAGGGTCGATTTTTGAACTCGAGTATACTGTAAAGTCTCCCTTTGATTCTCGTTTAACCCCCTGGTCTTTTCAGGGCATCTATCCCCGTTTGTGGAGTGAGTTTGTCGTAACTATTCCGCCGCCGTTGCATTATATGGTTCGAATGCAGGGAGACAATCACTTTTTCATTGATACAACCAAAGCATTGTATCAAAACTATGCCATCCGGCAAAGTAATGGAACACAAAGCGACGACAGTTATAATGTATCCGGAAGTTCCATATACCGGCGATGGGTAAAAACCGATGTGCCGGGTTTACATGAGGAGCCTTTTACTGCTGCTATCGAGAATTATTATGCACGGGTAACATTTCAATTGAACTATATACAATGGAGTGCGGAAGCCCCCCGACACGATTACATGTCTACCTGGAATACCAGTGCCAAAGCATTATTGGAGGATAAGGATTTTGGGCTCGCCCTGAGCCATGATAACAACTGGATGTCCGACGAATTAAATGAAATTATAAAGGGTTCGAATTCGGACGAAGAAAAGATCAGGAGAATTTATGCTTTTGTAAGGGATAATTTTGATGTGGTTGGTAAGCAGGGGTATAGTAAGAACGGACTGTACACGCAAAATACATTGAAGGAAGCATTCAAAAAAAGACAGGGCAATGTGGCGGAGATTAATTTATTACTTATCGCCATGCTGCGAAAAGCGGGTATCACGGCGGATCCGGCGATATTAAGCTCAAGGGAACACGGGATAGCCAATGCCGGTTATCCCTTACTGGCGGAATATAACTATGTGATTTGTATTGTGATTACCGGCGGATCAAAATTGATCACTCTGGATGCCAGTGAACCTTATAACGGGTTCGGTCAGTTGCCCGAAAACTGCTATAATGGGTATGCCCATATTATGAACGAAGAAAAACCGATTCCTGTTTATTTTTCTTCGGATTCTCTGGTTGAAAAAACGGTTACCACGGTATTCATCATCGATGATGAAAAAGATAAGTTGACCGGCAGCTTAAATAGCATACGCGGCCGAAATGAGTCGTATCGGATCCGGAAGGAGATATTAGGGTCTTCCGAAAAAATTTATGAAAAAAAAGTTCAGACAGCGAAAGGAAACGATTTTATTTTGCAGGACATGCGTTTTGATTCTCTAAAAAAATATGATTTTCCCTTAACCGTTCATTATGATTTTGATTTAAAGAATGTGGCGAATGCCGATATTATTTATTTTAATCCCATGCTCGGCGAGGGTTACCAGAACAATCCGTTTAAATCGATGCATAGACTGTATCCAGTAGACATGCCCCACGAAATAGACGATACCTATATATTGAGTATTGAAATACCGAAAGGCTATGCTGTTGACGAAATGCCGAAGTCTACGCGGGTTAACTATAACGACACAGAAGGTATGTTTGAATACATCATTCAGAAGAGCGCTAACAGCCTGCAAATGCGTGTGCGAATTGTATTACAAAAGACGTTTTTCCCGGTGGATGAATATGATGTGCTGCGTGATTTCTTCGCCTTTGTGGTAAAGAAAGAAAATGAACAGATTGTTTTCAAAAAAATTAAGTGATTATCTGCTATATTGCGATTCTTATTTTTGTATGTGAAATATTTTCTAGGATACGACCTTGGTTCATCTTCTGTTAAAGCAGCTTTACTCGATGCAGCCAGCGGCAAGCCTCTGGCTTCCGCTTTTTCACCGGTAACGGAAATGAAAATAGATGCACCAAGGCCCGGATTTGCCGAGCAGGATCCCGAACGATGGTGGCAGGAACTGATTCATGCAACGAAACTGCTTCATCAAAAATTTCCATTTGCGAAAAATGAAATTGGTGCGATCGGTATTTCGTACCAGATGCACGGATTAATTTGTATTGATAAAAATAACGAACCCGTTCGGCCCGCGATTATCTGGTGCGATAGCCGGGCGGTAGCTTACGGCAATCAGGCATTCGCGGACTTAGGTACCGCTTTTTGCCTCGAACATTTTTTGAATTCACCCGGAAATTTTACGGCGTCCAAATTAAAATGGGTAAAAGAAAATGAACCGGGGAATTACAAAAAAACAGTGCGGGTTTTATTACCCGGCGATTTCATCGCATTGAAAATGACCGGAGAACCAGTTACCACTATTTCGGGATTGTCGGAAGGTATTCTCTGGGATTACAAAGAAAATGCAGTCGCCCAATCCCTGCTGGATTATTATGGTATCGATGCCTCTTTGCTGGCACCGCGGGTGCCGACTTTCGGAGACCAGGGAATGTTGCAGGAGGCTGCTGCAGCGCTGCTGGGTGTCGCGTCCGGCGTTCCCGTCTGTTACCGCGCGGGAGATCAACCCAATAATGCCTTTTCGCTCCATGTACTGGAGCCGGGGGAAATTGCTGCCACAGCAGGCACGTCCGGCGTTTTATATGGGATCAGCGCAAAAGCGGATTTTGATCTTCAATCACGCGTCAACCCATTCGTTCATGTCAATCACCTCCCCGCTACCCCACGATACGGAGTGCTGATGTGTCTGAATGGAACCGGGATCCTGAATAGTTGGTTACGCAGGGAGTTCTTCCTGAATGAATCCTATGAATCCATGAACGCAGGGGCATTGAAGGTTCCGATGGGAGCAGAAGGAATTTTCTGTTATCCGTTCGGTAATGGGGCAGAACGGATTCTTGGCAATAAAAATCCCGGTGCGCAGATAAAAGGGATCGATTTTAACCGGCACGATAAATATCATGTAGCGCGTGCGGCGCAGGAAGGCATTGTTTTTTCGCTTATGTACGGGGCAGAAATTATGCAACAGATGGGCCTTTCATTATCCCGTTTCCGCGCCGGTTATGCCAATATGTTCCTGAGCGATTTATTTTCACAAACCTTTGCAAACCTGAGTAAATGTCCGGTGGAACTTTACAATACCGATGGAGCGTTGGGCGCTGCCCGGGGCGCGGGTTATGGATCGAAATATTATCCACACCTGACAGATTGTTTCCGGGGGATGGAAGTCGTGAAGCAGGTTAATCCGGAAGAAAAAGATACGGGCCGGATAGCAGAAATTTATGCGGCATGGAAGGTCGGACTGGAAGATATTCTTAAAAAAACAGACTGAATTTTAATGACCGATTCGTTCATGGGAGAAAAAATATACGCAGTTATAAATATTTAAAAAATGAAAATCATTCAAGGAAATAAAGAGTTTTTCCCGGGTATCGGCGAAATCAAGTTTGAAGGACCCGGCTCCGATAATCCACTGGCTTTTAAATGGTATGATGAAAACAAAATCATTGCCGGAAAAAAATTAAAAGATCATGTTAAATTTTCGGTTGCCTACTGGCATAGCTTCTGTAATACGGGCGCCGATCCATTCGGTCCGGGTACAAAACAGTTTCAATGGAATACTTCTTCCGATGCCATTCAGGCGGCGAAAGATAAAATGGATGCGGCTTTTGAATTCATGACTAAACTTGGCGTTCCGTACTATTGTTTCCATGATATCGACCTCATCGATGAGGGCTCTTCCAGCAGTGAATATGAAAAAAGGTTATCGACTATCGTTGCTTACGCGAAGCAAAAACAGGCCGACAGCGGAGTGAAACTCCTCTGGGGAACGGCCAATGTTTTCTCCAACCCGCGATACATGAATGGCGCTTCCACCAATCCGGATTTTTCTACCGTGGCCTATGCCGGCCTGCAGGTAAAAAACGCCATTGATGCAACGATCGCGCTGGGCGGAGAGAATTATGTTTTCTGGGGCGGCAGAGAAGGCTACATGTCGCTGCTGAATACAAACATGAAAAAAGAAGTCGAGCATCTGGGCAGGTTCTTGGGTATGGCGCGTGATTACGCCCGTAAGCAAGGGTTTAAAGGAACTTTTTTTATTGAACCCAAACCCTGTGAGCCCACCAAACATCAGTATGATTTTGATTGTGCTACGGTGATTGGATTTTTAAAAACATTCGGACTCGATAAAGATTTCAAAATAAATATTGAAGTAAATCATGCAACGCTGGCCGGTCATACTTTTCAGCATGAACTGCAGGTAGCGGCTGATGCCGGCATGCTCGGCAGTATCGATGCTAATCGCGGCGACGCACAGAACGGATGGGATACGGATCAGTTTCCAATGCACCTCAACGAACTCATCGAATCGATGCTGATCATTCTGGAAGCCGGCGGACTGAGCGGCGGCGGGGTAAATTTTGATGCAAAAACCCGGCGTAATTCGACCGATCCGGACGATCTGTTTCTGGCCCATATCGGCGGGATGGATACTTTCGCGCGCGGACTTATTATCGCCGATAAGATTCTGGAACATTCACCGTATAAAAAAATCAGAAAAGAGCGATATGCTTCTTTTGATTCCGGAAAAGGAAAGGATTTTGAAGAAGGAAAACTGACGCTCGAAGACCTCCGCAATCTCGCCTTTTCACAAGGTGAGCCCAAGCAAATCAGCGGCAAGCAGGAGTGGCTGGAGAATATTATCAATCATTATATCTGAGTTGGAGGAATACTATTTTCCGAATGCAGCGTCCATTTTTTCTTTAAACTGATTATATAATTCTTTTTTAGGCTCGTCAGATTTTTGAGGCGTCAACAGAGCGGCATAGTTGCGTGCGCGATCGATATAGGCATAGAAACCGTTTACATTTAAATTGCTCAGCAGCCCGTCGCTCGCTATCCAGCAGCCGAGACCGATTTTTAAACCGGCCGCTTCTTTGGGAATATATTTAACCGGCAGTTTTGAAAACTGCATGGTCTCTATTTCTGAAACAGATTTTTCTGTGAGCACTTGTTTGCCATCGAAAGTTCCTTTGTTTAGTAGCATCCCCAGAAAATTAATAAAATCATTGGGACTGGTAGTAGCTCCGTCGGAGGCATTTGTACACTGGCCACTTTCGTTCGTAAAACTCGTGCTGCGCATTTTGCAGGGCCGGAGAATTTTCTCCTGCACGATACGGTCGAATGTTTTTTTAGTAGCCACTTCCAATACGCGGGCCGCGATATCCGGACCAATCTGAGTATAAAAAATTTCTGTTCCCGGGTTGGATTCGATTTCTCTTTTTGAAGCGAATGCATCCACTTCGGTTTCCAGATCGGGATACTTCGATTTGGGTATGAATTTCAAAGGACCTGGCGGATCGCCGCGGATGCCGGTAGTAAAACTCAGGCAGTTGCGGACGGTAATATAGGTTTTCATGTATTTGGCGAAAATCGGCAGGTACTTACTCACTTTATCATCGAGTGAAATTTTGCCTTCATCAACGTAAGCCAGCACGGCAGCCGCCACCAGCCACTGACTGGCGTTTCCTGCAGGGACTTCCGACCGGCCATTAAAATCGCCCACTTCTTTTTCAACTTCTTTTTTATAAACGATTTTCCCATCTTTATAGGCCAGTGCGACGACATTATTGCCCAGTATTTTCTGATTGACCAGCAGGAAGGCGTCAGTCTCAGGGGACGTGGACGGTACGGGTTTAGCGGGTTGTGCAAGGGGGGTCAGCCAGATTAACAGACAAATCATGGAGAAACTGAACACCCGGCAGTCGAAAACTGATTTATCTGACAGATTTTCAGAGAATTGTGATTGGATTATCTTTTGAATCATTGGTTCAGAATTAAAATAATAAGGAATGAATTTAAACAACTTTACAATAAAAGCTTCTGAGGTTCTCCAACAGGCCCAGCAGCTGGCATTTAATGCACAAAACCCGACTATTGAAACGGAACACCTGATGCAAGCGTTGCTTGAGCAGGTAGATTCTCCCGTTGAATATCTTTTAAAAAAGAACAATGTAACCATCCCGGTTCTAGAAACCAAATTGACGGAGCTGATACAAAAACTTCCAAAAACTGCTGGTTCCGATCCGGCACAGGCGTTGGGCCGCGAAGCAAACAATGTGGTGCTGCGGGCGGGTGCTGTTTTAAAATCTTTTGGCGATGAATTTATAACGCCCGAACATCTGTTGCTGGCGATTTTACAGGGCAATGACGCCACTGCAAAATTATTGAAGAATGCGGGTCTGACTGAAAAAGGATTGATTCATGCAATTAAAGAATTGAGAAAAGGGGATACGGTTTCTTCCAATACACAGGAAACAACTTTCAATGCTTTGAATAAATACGCGCGCAACTTAAATGAAATGGCACGTCAGGGAAAGTTGGATCCGGTGATCGGACGGGACGAAGAGATCCGCCGGACGCTTCATATCCTTTCACGCAGACGTAAAAATAACCCAATCCTGGTCGGCGAACCGGGTGTAGGTAAAACGGCGATTGCCGAAGGCCTTGCTAACCGCATTGTCAATGGGGATGTGCCGGAGAACCTGAAATCGAAAATTATTTATGCCCTCGATATGGGTCAGCTCATTGCCGGTGCGAAATATAAAGGTGAGTTTGAGGAGAGACTGAAATCGGTTGTGAAAGAAGTGGCGGGCAGTGACGGCGAAATTCTTTTGTTCATTGATGAAATCCATACGCTCGTCGGAGCCGGCGGTGGTGACGGTGCGATGGATGCTGCTAATATATTGAAACCAGCCCTGGCGCGGGGTGAACTACGTGCGATTGGGGCTACGACTTTAAGTGAATATCAGAAATTTTTCGAAAAAGACAAGGCGCTGGAACGTCGTTTCCAGAAAGTGATGATCAATGAGCCCAATGTGGAAGATGCCATCTCGATTTTACGAGGACTTAAAGATCGTTATGAAACGCATCACCATGTACGCATAAAGGATGAGGCGATTATCGCCGCGGTGGAATTATCTCACCGGTATATCACCGATCGTTTTTTACCTGATAAAGCCATCGACCTGATCGATGAAAGTGCGGCGAAACTACGCCTTGAAATGAATTCGATGCCAGAGGAACTGGATCAGCTTCAAAGGCAGATCCGCCAGCTGGAAATTGAACGGGAGGCCATTAAACGCGAAAATGATAACGATAAACTTCGTTTGCTCAGTATTGAGATCGGAAATCTCAGCGTAACCCGTGATACCCTGATGTCGAAATGGAAACAGGAAAAAGAGCTGGTTGAAAAAGTTCAAAATGCAAAATCAGAGATCGAAAAACTGAAACAGGCCGCAGAAAAAGCGGAGAGGGAAGGAGACTATGGAAAAGTGGCCGAGATCCGGTATGGGAAAATAAAAGAGGAAGAAAAAATTATAACGGAGTTTTCGACTCAGCTCAGCAACAGTTCAGAAAAGCGTCTGTTGAAAGAAGAGGTGGACGCCGAAGACATTGCGGACGCCGTGGCAAAATCTACCGGGATTCCCGTAAGCCGGATGTTGCAGAGCGAACGTGAAAAGCTGTTGAATCTGGAATTGGAATTGCATAACCGGGTGGTCGGTCAAGACGAAGCCATCCTGGCAGTTGCCGATGCAATCCGGAGAAGCCGTGCCGGTTTGCAGGACCCCAAACGTCCGATCGGATCGTTCATTTTTCTGGGAACCACCGGCGTCGGAAAGACGGAGTTGGCCAAAGCGTTGGCTGCATACCTGTTTGATGATGAATCGATGATGACCCGGATCGACATGAGCGAATACCAGGAAAAACATGCCGTAAGCCGTTTAATCGGTGCGCCGCCTGGCTATATTGGGTACGAGGAAGGCGGTCAGTTGACGGAAGCCGTTCGCCGCAAACCCTATAGCGTTATTCTGCTGGACGAAATCGAAAAAGCGCATCCGGATACATTCAATGTGCTCCTGCAGGTGCTCGATGACGGAAGGTTGACCGACAATAAGGGCAGGGTCGTCAATTTCAAGAATACCCTGATCATCATGACCAGCAATATGGGTAGTCAGATTATTCAGGCCAATTTCGAAAACGTAACGGCGGAGAATAAGGAAGAGGTCGTGGAACAGACAAAACAGGAGGTCATGACCCTATTGCGACAGACAATCCGGCCGGAATTTCTAAACCGGGTTGACGAATTAATCATGTTCCAACCGCTCCTGAAAACAGAAATAAAGGGCATTATCCGGATACAACTGAACGACCTGTCTAAAATGTTGGTAAAAAATGGAGTGGATTTGAGATTCACCGATTATACCCTAGATTTTCTGGCAGAAAATGGGTTTGACAGCCAATATGGTGCCCGGCCGCTCAAGCGACTGATTCAGAAAATAATCGTTAATCCATTGAGTAAAAAGATATTAGCAGGAGATATAGATCGCCAGCACCCAGTATTGGTAGATGTGTTCGACGGAATCATTGTATTCCGCAATGAACACGAAGAGCGGGAGAAATCAGGTATGGCCTCTTAAAAACATGTTAACTAAATTATTAACGTGTTAAGAGAGCCTGAAATAAGTTAGGATTTTCAGATAAAAACCCTATTTTTAGCCGCCTCCTGCCAGTTAGTCTGACTCGGAGGCTTTTTACTCAACTTTCTGAAAGAAAAACTGTTATAAAAGAAGAAGAAAAATTTAAAGGAATATATATCATGGCTTTTAAGAAGGAGATCATAGAAATTATTGAACCAAGAGATGTATTTGTTGGTCCTGATACAGCCCCGGTTACCCTCATGGAATTCGGCGAATACGAAAACGAGGACTGTGCCAAAGCGCATGAAGTCGTTAAAAAGATTATGGAAGAATTTAAAGGGAAGGTCCGCTTTAATTTCCGGCATTTTCCGCTGACCAAGATTCACCAGCGCAGCCTGAAAGCAGGTGAGGCGTCTGTTGCGGCTGCTCAGGAAGGAAAATTTTGGGAAATGCACGATATTTTGTTTCATAACCGCCATAATCTGGGTACGACCAGTTTAAAACTTCATTCCCGGGAAGCGGGCATTTCGAATAAGAAATTCCTGGATCATCTCGTGAACGCCACTTATGGCTGGCAGGTGCAGGGCGATCTTCGCGAAGGCATTCAGAAAGGTGTGACCACCATTCCAGCCTTCTTTATCAACGGTGAAATGTTTACCGGCAAACCGACCTACGACAACCTCAGCAAAGGGATCGAAGCGGCCCTGAAAAAGGTAAAAAAGAAGGAAAAAGCTCCGGTGAAGGCCTGAGAAATAGTCAATTTAAAATTCTTAGCAGTAATATTTACAGTCCCGGTGTACACCGGGATTTTTTTTGCCTCCCGCCGCACACTAAGTCCGGGCCGCATGCGTTACGCCTACGGCGTTAAGCATCCAACCTCAAACGACTTATAAGACGGAATGAAAATTCAAGATAAATCCAGTCCTTTACGGGCAAAATTCAGCAGGGTGTATCTAGCGCCCCTTTTTTCATACTGGAAAGGGTTGATTCCGAAAGTTTTTTACAACAGCAAATACCAGTCGATCCACGCCCGGATGGAAGCGCTCTCACAAAAGTCACATCATTTTTTAGACGAGATCAAGTCGCTCGGATTTACCCGAACGATGGACGAGCTGGAGCGCGGGAAACTGAGTGTGTTCAATCAGCTTAATTTTTTTCAGTTCATCATGGGTATCGTAGTGCCGATGATATGTTTTTTTGGGAACTACAAATTTCCCATCGGAGCGTTTTTTATTGCCAGTCTGCCGGCCTGGGTTAGCCTGGTGGTTTTATACCTGAATTTTTATTACCGCTTTGAAGCGGGCATGATCACCTATTTCATTTTATATCCGCTCGTTACTTCCGTGGTGTATATGAGTGGCATGAACCTGGGAGTGGAACTCTATTTTATTTTAAACGGGATACTGGCGGTATTTTTTCTTCCCCTGATCAGTCAAATGTTATTTTCTATTGGTCTTTCCATGGTGAGTTATTTTATGCTGGTGGTTGTAAATAAGGAATATCACTATCAGTTGCATACCGCTAACTTTCCTTTGTTTCTGTTTAATCAGCTGACAGCGATTCTCCTTATTTTCTATGCGCTGTTTCTGATTAAAAAAGAGAATAATATTTATCAGTTCGGAATTCTGGCAACCAATCGGGCATTGCAGGAAATCAACGAAAAAATTGAGAAGCAGAAAGAGGAAATTGAGCAAAAGGCATTGGAGCTGAGTGAACTGAATTCATTGAAGAATAAACTTTTTTCTGTGATATCGCACGATATGAAAACACCCATGTATGCTTTGCGAAATTTGTTCCGGAGTATGCAACAACAAAATATGAGTGCTGCAGAAATCAAGGCGATCATCCCCGATGTGGTGAGTGATTTGAATTATACAACCGGACTGATGGAAAATCTTTTGCACTGGGTGAAGAGCCAGATGAATGTCGCAGGAGTGTTACCTGTTTCACTGGACATGAAAGATATTATGGAGGAAGCCATGCATGTGCAGCAACTGCAGGCGTTAACGAAGAAAATTTTAATTAGCCTCGAAATGGAAGACGGATGTCATGTGCTGGCAGACCGTGATATGATTACACTGGTGCTTCGCAATTTATTATCGAACGCCGTTAAGATTACAGCAGAAAAAGGAAAAGTAGTAATTCGCTTAAAAAAAGAAATAAATTCTTGTCGTATTTATATAAATGATAATGGTATCGGCATGGATGCAGAGACGATTGCGCGAATTGATGAAAATAATTATTTCAGTACCTACGGAACTGCAAAAGAAAGTGGAACGGGCCTCGGACTGATGCTCACCAAGGATTTCCTTACCAAAAACGGGAGTCAACTGAAAATCGAAAGCGAACCTGGCCGTGGAAGTGTTTTCTCTTTCTCTCTTCCGCTCGTAAACAACCTATAAACGGCCTCTTTTTAATTACGTGAAGCCTCAATAAGTAAAAAACTTAGTAGCGGCAACGATATCCAATCCGAATCCCGAGCTGTCCATTCTGAAGTTTAATGTCCAATATCCTGATCTTTAGAAAATCAATGACTGAAGTAGAAGTGGCCCCGATGCAGACGGGCTACGTTTTATTTTTTAGCCCTTTCATATTGCGGCGGCCATTGAATGTCTGACCCCAGATCATGTGCTGCTGATAAGGGGAAATAAGCGTTGCGTAAAGACTCTCTGGCAATTAGGACAAGGTCGGCTTCTCTTCGAAGAATAATGTCATCCGCCTGCTTGGCATTTGTTATCAGGCCTACTGCACCGGTTAACAGGCCGGTTTCTTTGCGAATGGCTGCTGAGAAGGGGACCTGATATCCAGGGCCTAGTGGTATTTTAACATGCGGCATTAATCCCCCCGATGAGGCATCTATGAGATCTACGCCCATATTTTTGACGATGGCCGCCAGCCCGATGGAGGATTCCAGATCCCATCCCTTCTCCGCATAGTCCGTTGCAGAGATGCGCAGAAAAAGCGGAAATTTTTCTGGCCAGATTCCCCGGATATCTCCGATGATTTCTTTTAACAAACGGATACGATTCTCGAAACTCCCGCCATATTCATCTGTTCGCTGATTACTGAGCGGGGAAAGAAAACTATTTAGCAGATATCCATGGGCCGCATGAATTTCGATAACCTCATAACCGGCCTCCAGCGAGCGCCTGGTGGCCGATTTAAAATCTTCCCGCAGCTGACTGATATCTGCGGCAGACATCATCTCCGGCATCACATCTGTTTCGCGAAATGGGATCGCAGAAGGAGCCTGCGGAATCCATCCTCCCTCAGATGTGGTAAAACTCTTGCCTTCTTTCCAGGGCGATAAGGTGCTTGCTTTGCGGCCTGCATGCGCCAACTGGATTCCGGGAACAGCGTGTTGCCGTTTAATGAAATGGGTAATTCTTTGCATGAATTCTATTTGTTCATCCTTCCATAATCCCATATCGTCGGCCGTTATCCGGCCCCTGGGAGAGACAGCCGTTGCTTCCTGAATAATCAACGCTGCGCCACCGACTGCACGACTACCTAAATGAACCAGATGCCATTCATTGGCAAATCCATCGTTAGACGAGTACTGACACATCGGGGAGATGGCGATTCTGTTTTTTAAGATAATACTTCTGATTTGCAGGGGACTCATTAACATATAAAAAATTGCATTTAATATTTTGGAAAAAGCACGTCGTGTGTGTATTACAATAAATAAAAAATTAGTTACATATAAAATAAGTGATTTGTTCTATTCATTTCTATGAAAATAGAAAATATCTTGCTTGTTACTTGCTTCCGGTAAATGGTTTTTGGATAACGCCGAGAAACTCTCATTGAGTGTACCGACCGTCAGCACTTACCGTTCGAGAATTATGGCTAGGATGATTATGAAAACCAATGCAGATCTCACTTTGTACGCTGTCGGACAATAAATTAATGTAAGTGTCTTATCCCTTCTCTTTCCATTTTAGAAATACTTTTCCCAAACAGTTGATGAGATCGGTTGGAAGCATCGCTTCTTCGGAATATAACCTCGCGGCCAGATCACCTGCACAACCGTGAAGGTATACGCCCAGGGCGGCCGCCTCCTGGGGCACGTAAGATTGAGACATCAGTGCCGTGATGATTCCGGTGAGGGTATCGCCGCTGCCTCCTTTTGCCATGCCGGCATTACCGCTGGTATTAAAGGAGATTGTTCCATCCGAAAAGAAGACGCCGGTAAAATGTCCCTTCAAAACAATATGTATTTTAAACTGAACCGCTGCCTGATGGGCTTTTTGTATTCGATCAAGATCCGTTTTATGTTCACCGAATAATCGGTCAAATTCTTTGGGATGGGGTGTTAGAATCGAGCCAGCGTGCAATTGGGATAACCATTCGACATTCAGCCCGAGAATATTGATTGCGTCGGCATCCAGCACCAGCGGCCGTTTGAATTTTTTTAAAAATTGGTGGAGCAGGTGAATGGTTTCATTGTGCTTTCCAATGCCGGGTCCGAATCCGGCGGCCTGATAAATATCGAGCGGGTCGGGCAGTTCGGACAGATGGTTTGAATTCCGGTCCGTCGTTACCATCGCTTCGGGCACCGAGCTCTGCATAATATGATAACCACAGGAGGGAACATGCGTGGTCAGGAGACCGGCTCCGGCAGACAGACAGGCTTTTGCAGCCAGCACCGCAGCACCTATTTTCCCATAGCTGCCCGCGAGCAACAATGCATGTCCGAAATTTCCTTTATGTGCCATGGAATCCCGTGGTTTATACAGGGCGGTCGCTGTTTTTCCGTCGAAAATGGAATACGGTGCACGAAAGCCCAAAAGGAAAGATTCAAGCGATTTCATTTTGGGTAAAGGTAAAAGGAAAGTGGGAAATCGTGGAAGTGGGGAAGTGGGGAATTGGGGGGTGATTAACGCTTTTCGCCCCCTCTTCCTTCCGGATCATTATCGGGTTCCTCAAAATTCTCATGTGCCTGCTGATAGTTGCCAAATACATCGCAGAGTTTTTTCGATGAGTAGACTCTTTTATTATCATTGTTGCTCAGGGCGATGATGGTGGCGTTTTCTTCCATCATGCGAATGAATACCGTTCGGTTTCCGTGCCACCAGCCATTGTGGTAAATAAGTTTTTTGCCGTCGGGGTAAACGATCATTCGCCAGCCAAGACCATAATTCCGTTTACCTCTTTTCTCCAGACTGTATGGCGTATAGGCACTATCAAGGGTTGTCTGCTTAAATAAAATACCGCCGCGCAGGGCTGCATCCCATTTGAGCATATCCTCCGGCGTGCTGTAAATATTTTTATCTCCATAAACCATATCCAGATATTCGGTTGGGTATGGCCGGCCGCTCATTTTATATGAACGGGTGGCCGTCAGGCTGTCCTTTATTTCATACACATAGCTGTCCTGCATATGCAGTGGTTGAAAAAATGTTTTCGTCAGAAATTCATTGTACGACTCACCCGAAACTTTTTCAATAATGAGAGCAAGAAATGCGTAATTGGTATTTGAATATTCAAAATGTTTACCAGCTGGTACGTGTTCAATTTCCGTGTGGTGTTTGATGATATACTGTAATAGGTCGGCATTGGTCAGGTACTTTCTTTTGTCCCATCCCGACTGATCCATAAAGTGAACATAGTTCATGAGTCCGCTGCGCTGACTCAGCAGATTTTTGATCGTAATTCCCGGTGGAAATCCGGTCAGGTATTTTGAAATATCGTTATGAATATCCAGTTTTCCTTCTTCCCATAACTTTAAAATGGCCATGGCCGTAAACGTCTTTGAAACGGATGCGAGGTGAAAAGCGGTATGGGCGTTCACCGTATCATGATGATTTCTTGGGTCTTTGAAACCACTATATCTCTCGTACACAACCACGCCGTCGTGTGCCACCACCAGGCCGCCGTTAAAGCCATGAGCGAACAGGGAGTCGTAAAACTTCCGGGAGGCAGTATTGTACTCCTTGTATTCAGCAGGTTTCAATGCCTTTGGCGTTGTTGGGTTCGTAATGGCCA
>JAYWCS010000061.1:0-27254 GCA_043780315.1 Bacteroidota bacterium
TATCATGTTTCCTAGGCACCACCGTAATTATACTTTTTACCAAAACAGTGGTGCACTACTAATTGCCATTTTTGGTGCAATGTCAGTTGCCGACTACACAGGTGCTACAAAAACTTATTTACTTGAAACATATGGCATATTTTTATTGGCATTTTAATTGAAATCATGGAAACAACGCTCGAAAAATTAAAAAAACTGGAAAGAATCCTTGAACAAGGCAATGCTCCAATTTTGAAATATTTTAATGCCGGGTTGAAACGTGAAGAAGTTGTAACGAGGCTGCTACAAAAAGGCATTTATCTCAACGAGAGTTTGATATCTCTTTATCAATGGCATAATGGCGTCAAATATGAGTATGGCGATAATTTTCTTAAAATACAAATTTTCGCTAATGCTACATTCTATACCCTGGAATGGGCGTTAGAAAGAAGGGAGGAGTTGATTGATTGGGAAATAGTTGATTATCCAGATCAATATCTTCCGATTTTTGGCAGTTTAGAAGGCGAAATGTATTTGCTAAAGAATGATATACAAGGAGAAATTTATTATCTATCTCCGAAGGCTAATATTTATGGAGAAATGCAAATCAAATCACTTGATAAAATGCTTGACATGATATTTGATTGTTACAATGAAAAAATATTTGAAATAGATCCTAATAAAGGTATAAGTTATATTTTTATGGAATTCTTAAATAAGAAAAAAAATTATCAATGAAGTTTTATTCATATGGTCTTTTATCATGTGTTTTAGATTTATATTTTTCCCTTTGAACCCGCAATTATAAAAAATATTCCTGCAAATCCAAGCTCTACAAAAAGGCTGGTCCCTTCTGCTTCAATCTGAATATTGGAAGCCACGCGCGATGAATGAATAAAAATAACCCAGAACGAAAACATAAAGCCCAGGAACTGACAGGCCAGTCTTGTGTTTATTTTGGCGAGAATACTGATAGCACCTGCAAAAAATGCCAGTCCCACGAAATAGGTACAGAAAATCGGAAAGGGAATCAAGGCCGGCATCAGGGTGGCAATATATTGTGCATACATGAAATGCTGAATGCCGAATAGAACCAGGGAGATGCTGAATAATACAAGTTCCAGGGATTATCTTGCAATCACCGTGGCCGATGCCGGCTTTGCTTTTGTTTTATCGGATAACACGGACATCAGTAAATAAGCGCCACCCCAATATGCCAGTATTTCTGCAAATGTTGTCCAGTTGCCTGAGCTACAGGGTTGCAGGTCCAACCGGTAGAGATGGATAAAAACAAAACCTGCAAGAAATATCCTGGCGGCGCTCAGTGTTCCGCTTCTTTTCGTTTTAAAAAAAAATATAACGAGACCGGAAAAACATGCCGGGTGCTGGTGAAATATAAAAAAAATGCTTTGCTGCTGATGGTTTTGCTGATGGGGAAAAAGCCGGTCAGAAAATGTCCTGCGACAAATCCGGTCTGTCCGAATCCGATGATGGCGAGCGCGAGCGGGTAATGTAGGTACCCCGTTTCCCAGACAGCGCCTTGTAGACATTTCTAAATTTACGACGACTGTTTCGGATGAGGTGATGCGGTAAATGCCTCCAAAGCATTTGGCACATCACCGGATCTGATCATTTCACTCTATTCTTTTGGTATTGCATTGTCAAGACCTTCATGAGGTCTTCGATTATTATATTCATCGATCCATTTTTCCGTTAATTTTCTCACTTCCTAAAGATCAAAAAATATGTAAGCATCTAAGATTTCTCTTCCGTAAGTTCCGTTGAACCGTTCTATTAAGCCATTCTGCATGGGCCTGCCTGGTTGTATGAATTGAATATGGATTTGTTGATCCCTGCACCATATCTCAAAACCCTTGCTTGTAAACTCAGGCCCATTATCCACCCGTATCGCCTTTGGCTTACCTTTTTTGTCCTGTCACTTTATCTAAAAAACGGATCACTCTTGTTGAAGAAATCGATGTGTCTATTTCGATGTCTAGCACTTCGCGATTACAATCATCAATGATATTTAATGTTCTGATCTTTCTTGCATCCATCATCCTGTCACCCGTAAAGTTCCTGCTCCAGCTTTCATTTTGTCCTGGTTGTTGCACGAATGGTTGCTTTATACACACTGGTAGTCTACGTTTAACCTTTCTGCGTCTGTTCATTTTTAGCAGACGATAAACGCGGCATACTTTTTTGTGATTCCACTGATAACCTCCTGGGCGGATATAAGCAAACAGTTTTCTAAAACCATATGCAGGATGTTCCGCAGATAATTTCTGCAGTGCATCAATTACTTCTGAATCGTCCTACTGGATTTTGTAGTAGTACGGCGATCGGGGTAAACTGGCCTGTCTACAGGCCCTGTGTAAGTCCCCCTATTTTCCTACGGCCAGAAGGGCGACAAATCGGTTTCCCTGGAATTACTAAAACTCTTTTCATATGCATTCAGATGGTATTTGACGATCAAGCTGTCATGCGGATGTTGATTGTTGTAATAGTCCATCCATATGCTCGTTTCTTTTCTGGCCTGATGAATGGGTTTGAAAATATAGCTATTAAACACACTTTCCGGATAGTTTCTGTTAAATCAGTTCCATTAAAATTTACAAAGATCTTTTAACACTGTTTAGTTTTCATTGACAGTTTGAAAGAGATTTGATTATTATTTTGCCTGGATCGGCAGGAGGTCCTGAATCCTGTTGATGGGATGTGAAGGTATTTTTTGCAATATATTTTTCAGCCAGCCATAGGGGTCGATCCCGTGCAGTTTGCAGGTACCAAATAAACTATACAGCATGCCACTTCTTTTAGCTGCTTCATGGGATCCGGCGAACAGATAAGTTTTCCGGCCCGGTGTCACCGGACGTATGCTGTTCTCCACCGGGTTATTGTCAATATTGAGCATTACGTTTTCCGTATAACGTGATATTGTATTCCATGTTTTAATGATGTAAGCAAGAGCTTCACCGATACTGCTTTTACCAATCATGTGACATTGCTAATTACCGATTACAATGATCGCCTCTCAATGACAAAAAAAATGGGCCAGGATAAAAATCCAGCCCGTTTTAAAATCCAATATCCTATGAAAAACCAAATCATATAATTCAAACTATGTGCCAATTAATTTTATAGACTTTATTTTCGCCCCGAAACAGAGGTACTGACTTGTTCCAGAGAACTGATTTCACGTTCTAACCATTCAATATCTTTTTTTAATTCGAAAGTCAATTTGGGATCATACCGGGGATTCCCGGAAAGTGATATCTGGCGGGTATAAGATAATTTAACGCCCGATAATTGTTGTTCTAATAGTGATAAGTTCGTTGGGGTATTCAGATTCATAATAAATATATATAGGTCTGCATTTGATTAACTGAACATTGTTTAAAAAATGTATGCCAGGTTCGTAACCCTTCAACAAGCGTGGCCCCTAAATTGAAGTACAATATCTAATAAAAAATATAAAAAATATTATTTATGCTTCTTGCCGGCGTAGCTGTTGAAATGTTACTAGGCTCGGAAAGAGGATCTGAAACCTGAAAAAAATTAGTGGATGGTTTGGATGATGTGAAGGATAAAGCGATGGATGAGATCAATAACCTGACAGAAAAAAGATAAAGCTTTATGTCGAAAGCACAGGATAAAGCTCAAACTTCGTCCCAGGGATGGCAGTTCGTTCGTTCACTTATCTTTCTTTGTTTTGAAGAAATAAAAACTGTGTAGCATTTTCTACGTTTTATTGCGCATATTTATTTATTCGTCACTGTTTTTCAAACTGTTAAAATAGTCCAGGCAAAATTGGTTACGATCCCTGATCGCAGGTTTTAGTGCAAAAAACTTGGTGGAGGTTGTTTCACCACCATTTTAACTTTTGTGGTTATGTATTTTGTCCTTGGCCAACGCAACCAGTCAGCAGTACGTCATCCCAACAATCTTACCACCACAAATACTCAGATCGTCAATCTTGGTATAAAAAAATGATAGGATGATAGTGCGCATGAGTTCATGAACCGGATAATTATTTGAAAATATTTATTTTCTGATTGCAATGCCCGATTTAATTAAAAGCGTTCATATTTAAACACCCACACATGAAAAATGTATTTGTTATATTTTTATTCTTATTAGGGGCACTGGGCGTATCGGCTCAGCAGCCACCTCATCCGCCTTTACCCCCACATCCGCAGGGCACACCACCCCATCCCCCGTTTCCACCCCATCCACGGGGCGCTCCTCCTCATCCTCCTTTGCCGCCGCACCATCGGCATTACCATTCTAAAAATCATCATTATTCGCATTATCAAAACCATGCGCATCCTCCTCATCGTTCATGATCATCAGAGCTGATAGTAGAAATCAAATTGGTTACAAATTTGCAATAGACCTACAAAAGACTGTATGAAAACATTCTCTTTTTGGACATTTTACCTTGTTACTCTTGCATTTCTAAGCTTGTCATCCTGCTCTAAAAATGAGAAAAGCAATGCGAATGCGAAATTGCAGATTGGATTGACAGATGATCCGGATCCGTTCGTTCGGGAAGTCTGGGTAGATATTCAACAGGTTGAAATAATAACAGATGGGTCAGGACCAGTTATTCTTACTGGAACACATCCCGGGTTATATAATTTACTTGCATTGGCAAACGGCAGGGATACTTTACTGGCAGATGCAGAAATTCCTCCCGGGAAAATCAGCCAGATACGGCTGATTTTAGGAGACAATAACTACCTGGTTACAACAAATGGTGAACATATCGTTTTAAAAACACCCAGCGCGCAACAGTCCGGGCTAAAAGTTCAGATTCATCAAATCGTACAGGGTGGCATCTTGTACCGGCTAACAATTGACTTCAACGTTGCAAAATCTATTGTATTTGCAGGTAACAGTGGAAATGTTATTTTAAAACCCGTTTTACGCGTTTTATCATTTATTCCTTCCGGCGGAGACATCAGCGGCGTTGTGACACCTGCCAGCTTTCCCACGTTTGTTTATGCCATCCAGGGAATGGATACCGTTGCATCAACCGTAACCAATATCAATGGCAATTTTTTAATAAAAGATGTTCCGGCCGGGAATTATCTCGTATTATTTAATCCTGCCGATATAACATATCTGGCATCTACGGCGTCCTCAACGGTTACACTCGGACAGATTTTCTTATTAGACACCGTTAGACTTCACCAATAAAAACCAGTAACCAGGCTGGGTTTTTTTAACGCATTACAGGAAAAAGCCTCTGATACCTTACAGAGGCTTTTTATTTTATAATAACCTGTCAATCGACTGTATTCAAGATTAGATAGCCGTTTTAACATAATAATTTCTCCTGAAAAACGTTCAGATTTTACCTGCTTTAACCTTAAAAACACCCTATGAGATCCCTGACTCTATTTACCTGCATCGTTATACTGGGATATGGCTGTAGTTCCACCAGTGAAATGAGCCTGAGTGTAAAAAAACCTGCTCGTGTAACTTTACCAGCCAATATAAACACGGTTGCTGTCATAAACAGAACGGAAGCATCGGATGCCACGAAAACACTCGATGCCCTGCATAAAGCCCTTTCTCTTCAAACGAATAATTTACAGACGACCGGCGCCCGCGCAAGTTTGCAGGGACTCACGGATGAAATCTTGAAAAATAACCGGTTTACAGAAGTAAAACAGATGGACAATCTAAAACTTTATTCTTTCGGGTCGGGTATTTTTCCGACCGCCCTGTCTTGGGATTCCGTTGAAAAAATATGCATGGAAACAAATACAAATGCATTGTTTTCATTGGAATTATTTGATGCGGAAAGCAAAGTAGCTTATGCAGCAACCCCTGTAAATATCAATGCCGGTATCATTTCAATACCCGCCATTCAAAACAATGTGGGCATGAATACCAAGTTAAAAACCGGATGGCGGATTTACGATCCCTCTACAAGAACCATTTTAGATGAGTACATTTTAGGCAGCGATCTGGTATTTGAAGGTTCCGGAATCAATCCCCTTGTCGTTGCATCCGCACTCGCAGGCAGAAAAGAAGTTGTTAAAGATGCCGGTTATAAAGCAGGTGAAGCGTATGCATCCCGTATTCTGCCTTACTGGATACGGGTTACCAGAGAATATTTTGTACGCGGAGACGATAATCTTATCATCGCACAAAGAAAAGCGCAATCCGGGAATTGGGACGGAGCCGCTGCCCTATGGAAATCGAAAACGACCAGCAGTAACGCAACCCTGGCCGGAAGGGCCTGTTATAATATGGCGATCTTCGCAGAAATTAATGGTGACCTCGACGGGGCAATCCAATGGGCTCAAAAATCTTATGAAAATTACGGGGTCAGACTGGCACTTTACTATGTAAATATCCTGCGTAACCGAAAATCACAGGAAGAATTATTGAAAATACAGGCCGTGACTTACACTAAATAACTAGTCGGCAATGTTCGAATGACGCTTACTGATGAAGTTCAACAAGATATATATCCAGCCGCGAATTTAGAAAATACCACTTATAATGGTAAATGTGTTATTGGAATGAAAACCGTTCAAGAAGATACTCTCTGGTCTTCGAATATGGACAGTTTTTTTCTTAAAGGACAATCTATTCATGCTATTTCTTCTCTGGAAAGCGATATAGATCAGGACAAGCATATTGCTTGGGACAGCACCACCGGCGTTTCTTTTTTACCTGTGAATCTGCGACTACCGCATGACGAAAATTATTTTCAATTCCATTTCCCGCAATTGAATACGACCAGTTGTAAAACGGGTTTGTATAAATATCTACTGGAGGGTTTGGATAAAGAGTGGAGCGCCCCGACCAACAGTACATACAGTCAGAATTACAGGAATATTCTTCCGGGTTACGTTTTTTAGTGATAATCATTGGAGCGAGCCGACAGATTTGCAGTTTACGATTCAGGCACCCTGGTAAAGAATCGCCGGAGAGTTTAAAATTCACACAGTCACAACTCATTCAATCGGAGAAAATGGCTTCGCTGGGAGAAATGACTGCCGGTATCGCGCATGAAATTCAGAACCCATTTAATTTTGTGAATAATTTTTCAGAAGTAAATGCAGAGCTGAAAATATTCCAGCCATTTTTTACAACCAAACCAACCGGTCAGGGTACGGGCCTTGGTTTATCCCTGAGTTATGATATTATTAAATCGCATGGTGGAGAATTGACAGGCAAAGCAACGAAGGAGAGGGGCGGAATTTATTATTCTCCTGCCGGAATAAGATGTTATTTATCCGACAGGAGAATAACGGATAAACTACACTTTCACAGGAGCTACCAGACGAAAACCATTTCCGTGAATATTCACTATTTCAATGGTTGTATCGTCACGCAAATATTTTCTGAGTTTCGCGATATATACATCCATACTGCGGCCGTTAAAATAAGTATCACTGCCCCATATTTTTTTCAGAGCTGCTTCCCGCGGTAATAAATCATTCAGGTGCTCGGCAAGCATTTTCAACAATTCATTTTCTTTGGGAGAAAGCGTTTGTGTTTGTCCGTTATGATCGAGCTGACGCAGCTTAGGATGAAAATGATATGAGCCCAGATCGTATTCTTTATTGTCGGCTTCTTTATTTAAGTCGTCATTCCTTTTTAGAATGGCACGTATTTTCAGCAACAGCACTTCACTATCGAAGGGCTTTGTAATATAATCGTCAGCACCGAGTTTATATCCCTGGATGATATCTTCTTTCATGGTTTTAGCACTTAGAAAAAATAAGGGAACATCGGGATTCACGTCCCGAATTTCTTCGGCCAGGGCGAAGCCGTCCATATGCGGCATCATCACGTCGAGCAAACAGATATCGATATGTTCGCGTTGAAAAGCGGCGAGTCCGAGACGGCCATCACGTTCCAGCGTTACATCAAAATCATTCAACTCGAGGTAGTTTTTCAGTACCATTCCGAGATTCGTATCATCTTCGCAAAGTAAAATCTTAGGCTTTTTTCCTTCCATAATTGAGTTTGTATACAAATAAAATTAAATCATTTTCATTGAAGGCTATTCACGGGGTAAATTTTTGTTAATACACACGGGGTCTTACCGAAGGTAAGTGCTGTCCAAACTGTATATTTGCTGGTTATAATTCAACCGATGGACGCACAATTCAACCCGGATAAACAACATACTCTCAGGCAGGCGGTTAGCATTTCCGGCACGGGCCTGCATACCGGCGTTATGGTCGATATGGTCCTCCGCCCTGCCAATCCCGGCTACGGATTTCAGTTTCAACGGATCGATCTGGCCGGCAGACCACTTATAAAGGCCGATTGCGACCTGGTGACCGACACTTCCCGTGGCACGACCATCGAGGATAATGGTGCCAAAGTGAGTACGATCGAACATATTCTGGCGGCGCTGGTCGGCATGGGAGTCGATAATTGCCTGATCGAGGTGAATGGGCCGGAAATTCCAATTATTGATGGTAGTTCGGAACCTTTTGTAGAGATTATCGAAGAAGTGGGTCTGGAAGAACAGGATGCCGCCAAAGCCTGGTATAGCATCGACAATAATATCACGCATTACGACGAAAAAAAGCGGGTGGAAATGATGGCTATGCCGTCGATGGAATATAAAGTGACCACCCTGATCGATTTCAACAGCCCGGTCCTGGGCACCCAGCATGCCGGCCTCAAATCTATGAGTGATTTTAAAACGGAGATTGCGCCCTGTCGCACGTTCTGCTTTTTACATGAGCTCGAGATGTTACTCGAAAACAATCTGATCAAAGGTGGCGATATCAATAATGCTATTGTGATCGTGGATAAAAAAATCACGAACGAAGAAATGCAGCGGCTAGCCAAAGCATTTGGACGTGAGAATATGGAGATCAAAAGCGGTGGTTACCTCAATAATCTGGAGCTGCGTTTTCCCAACGAACCGGCCCGGCATAAATTGCTGGATGTAATCGGCGATCTGGCCCTGATTGGTTATCCGATTAAAGGTCATGTGATAGCCAGCCGTCCGGGCCATTCTACCAATATCGATTTCGCCCGAAAGATCAAACATTATATCCGCAAGAATAAACACCTCAAGAATACGCCGGTCTACGATCCAACGCAGCAGCCGATTTACAGCAGTCAGCAGATCGAAAGAACACTGCCGCACCGTTATCCTTTTTTGCTGGTTGATAAAATTATTGAACTAACGGACACTTATATTGTCGGTATCAAAAACGTAACCTTTAATGAGCCCTTTTTTGTGGGTCACTTTCCAGGAAATCCGATTATGCCGGGTGTGTTACAGGTGGAAGCCCTGGCACAAACGGGCGGAATTTTGGCGATCAATGCGATGGCCGGGGGCGGACAGTATGACACTTATTTTCTGAAGATTGATAATTGTAAGTTTAAACAAAAAGTGGTTCCGGGAGATACGATGGTGATGAAGATGGAGTTGCTGCATCCTATTCGCAGAGGCATTGTAGAGATGCGTGGAACCGTATATGTTGGGAATAAAGTTGTCACTGAAGCAGACCTCATGGCCCAGTTGGTCAAGAGAAGTTAAATTAGCGGATTTGCTTCAAATAGGGTTATTTTTACATTGCTGGGTTGTGCTCAGCATTTTTTATGAAGCAAACTCCAATAATAAAAGATCAAGTTTCAACCTGGCAGCCGTCTCCCACACCATCAACAGATGAAAGAATGATCCATCCGCAAACGTACATTCATCCCAATGCGAAGGTTGCTGCCAACGTAAAGATTGATCCGTTCTCTGTGATCCATCAGGATGTGGAGATTGGAGAAGGTACCTGGATCGGTTCCAACGTCACGATTATGGAAGGAGCCCGCATCGGAAATAACTGCCGGATTTTCCCGGGTGCTGTAATCGCTGCCATTCCGCAGGATTTGAAATTTCAGGGAGAATATTCAAACGTGTTTATAGGAGATAATACGACGATCCGTGAATTTGTGACCGTTAACCGCGGCACGAAAGACCGGGAGAAAACATCGATCGGCAGCAATTGTCTGATCCAGGCCTATTGCCATTTGGCGCATGACTGTATTGTCGGGGACTGGTGTGTGATGAGTAACAACACGCAGGTTGCCGGACATGTCATTATTGAAGACTACGCGATTATCGGCGGCATGTGCGCCATTCACCAATTTGTGAAAGTAGGTCGTCATACATTCATCCAGGGCGGTTCGCTCGTTGGCAAAGATATTCCACCCTATATAAAGGCCGGCCGTTTGCCCCTGAGTTATTGCGGCGTGAATTCTGTCGGACTGAAAAGAAAAGGTTTTACGATCGATAAGATCAATCATATTCTGGATATTTACCGCATCATTTATAATAAAGGGTTGAATACTTCACAGGCACTCGAATTTCTCGAGGAAGATTTTTCGGCTACCGATGAACGTGATGAAATCGTAACGTTTATCCGGGAAAGTGGTCGTGGCATCATCAAACGTTATAGTAAAGGAAATCTCGATGAAGATTTCGCTGCTTGATGCCGGGAAACGATTTAACCGCGAATGGATATTCCGGCATTTCGATTACAGCTTTTCTTCTCCGCATGCTTACGCGATAACAGGTCCCAATGGTTCGGGGAAATCTACCTTACTGCAATTTATTGCCGGAGCCCTGATGCCCAGCGAAGGGAAAATTATGTACACCGACGCACTGGATAAATCGCTGCCTGATTTTTATCTCCATCTGTCTATCGCCGCACCGTATCTCGAAACGATCGAAGAAATGACAGCGACTGAGTTTTTGACCTTTCATCAGACATTCAAACCATTACAATCCGATATTTCGATTGAGGAAATTTTGAAGAAGGTCGGACTCGAAAAGGCTGCCGAAAAACAGATTCGTTATTTTTCTTCCGGGATGAAACAACGGATTAAACTCGCGCAGGCCGTCTTTTCGAATACCCCTGTTTTATTATTGGATGAACCGACTACCAATCTCGATGCCGATGGAATATCGCTCTACCAGGAATTGATCCGAAATTTCTGTAGTGAAAAACTTATTATAGTAAGTTCGAACGATGCGGCGGAGTATTCGTTCTGTGATACAGTACTAAATATGAGCAGTCTGAAATCCAGCAGGTAGAAAAATGAAATTGAAAAGAACGCCGGAAAGAAATTAATTCAAAATTTCATTGCCTCTTTCTTACATCTGCACTTTTAGATATTCTCCGCATTATTAAAAGGACCTCTCCAAAACAGTAAATGAAAAGAAATCATCGCTGCGAAGCAATAAGCAGATTCAGATCCGTATATTTCAAATCGAAACGCTGACTCAGGTGAAAATTGGTAAGCGCTCCTTTGAACATATAGATACCGCTGCGCAGATGAATCTTGTGCCATACTAAATTATCGAATCCGCCTTCTTCCGAAGCTTCCAGCAACAACGGCGTAATCACGTTACTAATCGCCTGCGACGCGGTTCGCGCAAAGCCCGAGGGAATATTTGGAACGCAATAATGGATCACACCATATTTAATATAAATCGGATGTTCATGTGAAGTGATCTCCGAAGTTTCAAAACATCCGCCCCGGTCGATACTCACATCAATGATCACACTGCCCGTGCGCATATTGCTCACCATTTCTTCCGTCACCACCACCGGCGTGCGGCCCGATTGCGAAGAGAGCGCTCCGACAGCTACCTCACAACTTTTTAATTGTTTAGATAGAATGCGCGGTTCAATCACCGATGTATAAATGCGGAAACCAATGTTATTCTGTAGTCTTTTTAAGCGCGACACACTGTTGTCGAATACTTTCACCGAGGCACCGAGTGCCAGTGCGGCCCGGGCGGCATATTCACCTACGATGCCGGCTCCGAGAATAATCACTTTCGTGGGTGGGATACCGGAAATACCACCGAGTAACACTCCCTTGCCATGATTGGCGGAACTTAAATATTGTGCGGCTACCAGCATCACGGCACCACCGGCAATTTCACTCATGCTGCGCACGATCGGATAACTCCCGCTCTCGTCTTTTAAATTTTCGAAGGAAATACCTGTAATACGTTTTTCCATCATTTTCTGCAGCAGCTCCGATTTGAGTGCCGACAAATGAATCGGGGAAATGATGGTCTGGTTCATCTGCAACAGCGGCAGATCTTCTTCCACCACCGGAGCCGATTTGATCAGGGTCGGGCATTTATACACTTCCGCTTTGTCATATATAATCCGTGCCCCGGCTTCACTATAATCTATGTCGCCATAATGGGCCGCTTCCCCGGCATTGTGTTCGATCAAAACTTCATGTCCGTTGCTGATCAGCACACTCACCGCTTCGGGAGTCAGTCCGATGCGGTTCTCCTGAAAAGCCGTTTCCTTGGGTACCCCAATCAGCAGCATGCTCGATTTCGGTTTTACATCCAGGGTCTCTTCAAGGGTTTCATAACTGAAAGAAGTGCTGATATACGGTTTCGAGTGTTGCGACATGATTCAAGGATGTTTGCTGATAGCTTTTGGTCTGCAAATGGTGGAGGGGAAAATTACAATTTTATCCTGAATTTTTGCCAATATGTGGCTATGTGGAAATTTTTCGGGTGAATTCATCCAAAGTGTCCAGATAAACCGCCAGGGTTGATTCCGGAAAAATAAGGGGCGCTCTTTCCGGCCATTCCACCAGACAGATTTCTCCTGAATACAGACAGTCTTCCACTCCCGCCCGGATCGCTTCTTCCGTATCCTGCAACCGATATAAATCGAGGTGGTAAATTGTGCCGGCCGGGGAACGGTACTCGTTGATCAGAGAAAAAGTAGGGCTACTCACGGTTTCTTTCACGTTTTTTACCGCACAGAGTGCGCGGATAAAACTTGTTTTTCCCGCACCCATTTCACCGTGAAAAGCGATAATTTTTTGATCGGGGTAGGTTTCCCAAAAGGTCCGGGCGGTCTGATCGATTTCCGGCAGGGTATAGGTCCATTCCATCGGGCAAAGATAACGCCCGGCTTGTTTTCTAACAGGAAATACGGTCCGCCGGGAATTTGGTAAATTTGCCGTTGGTCTATAGAAGAAATCGCATGGAAACAGTTAATTGGAAGGTAGAAGGGATGAGTTGCAGCGCCTGCGCACAAACCATCGACGGCTTTTTGAAAAAAAAGGGGCTGCAGAATGTGCTGGTGAGTCTGACGGCGGGAGAAGTGCAGTTCCGCAACGAGGCTCATGTTCCCGAGCCCGAGTTGAAGAAGGGAATCGAGAGTCTGGGCTACCATGTGGTCGTCGGGACGGAGACGGGGGAGAAAAAACATCCCAATAAATTCATCCGTTATCTCGCGGTCTGTGTTCCGTTTACGTTGTTATTGCAACTTCACATGCTGGCGCAGCGACCCCTGTTTCATATTTTCATGAATCCCTGGGTGCAACTGGTTTTATGTATTCCGGTTTACATCGCCGGGATGTATTTTTTCGGAAGAAGTGCCATCCACAGCATCCGCCAGCGCTCGCTCAATATGAATGTACTGGTTGCCCTGGGAGCGACTGCCGCGTTTGTGTATAGTCTCACGGGCACGATTCTCGGTCTGGGGGAGGCGTATCTTTTTTACGAAACGGCCGCTGCGATTATCACACTGGTTTTCTTCGGAAATTATCTGGAAGTCCGCTCCCTGCAGGCAACACAAAAAGCCCTCACCCGGCTGGTCAAAACGCAGAAAGTAACGGCGAATATGATTGCCTTCGACGATGAACATCAGGAAATTGTATTCCCTGTGGATAGCATGCAACTTCGCAGTGGCGATCTCGTGCTGATCCGCAGTGGGGAGCAGATTCCAGCAGATGCGAAAATTCTGTGGGGGGAAGGACAGGTGGATGAAGCCATTATTACCGGAGAAAGTTTACCGGTAGATAAAAAAATAAAAGATTTGCTGATCGGTGGTTCGATATTGCTCGACGGAAGTTTCAAAGCCCAGGTAACGGCTTCCGCTAAAGATTCTGTTTTATCCAATATGGTTGAACTGGTAAAACGCGCACAAACGGGTAAACCAAAAATTCAGCTGCTGGCAGATCGGATCAGCGCTGTCTTTGTGCCGGTCGTCATCGGAATTGCCTTGCTTACTTTTTTATTGAATTATTTTATCCTGCACCAATTCGGCGCTTCCGTGATGCGCAGTATTGCGGTGCTCGTGATTGCGTGCCCCTGCGCGATGGGACTGGCTACGCCGGCAGCGATTGCGGTCGGCCTCGGGCGCGCAGCGAAAAACGGTATTTTATTTCGCAAGGCCGATAGTCTGGAACTGTTCAAACAGATTCGTCAGGTGGTATTTGATAAAACCGGCACGTTAACTACCGGATCATTCAGCATAAAAAAAATAGAGATCACCGATCCGGAAATAAACGAAGCAGCTTTTAAAAAATTTTTATTTTCATTGGAGAAATATTCGAATCATCCTATTGCGCAATCGCTTACAAAAGCCTGGAAAGGAAACGGAGAAGAACGGTGGAAAAAAATAGCGGAAATAAAAGGACTTGGTATTGAAGCGGTCAGCATGTCGGGCGATGCGTATAAAGCGGGTTCGGCGGACTTTGTCGGAAAAACCGGCGCGGAAGAAACGCACAATATTTATCTCACGAAAAACGGGAAACTGGTCGGTTGGGTGGATATGCAGGATGAACTGCGTGCCGAAGCTTTTGAGGTTGTTGCGTATTTTAAGAAACGAAATATAAAAACGATTTTGCTGAGCGGTGACCGGAAGCAAAAATGTATCGATACCGCAGCGGCCCTTGGCATCGATGAAGTAATTGCCGAACAATCCCCACAGCAGAAACTGGAACAGATTGAAAGGCTGTCCAGTATATTGCCAACGGCCATGGTGGGTGATGGAATCAACGATGCCCCGGCACTGGCAAAAGCAACCCTTGGCATTTCCATGAGTGACGCTTCGCAGATCGCGATGCAGACTGCCGATGTGGTGCTAATGAATAGTGGAATAAAGAAACTTCCCCTGGCGATGCAGCTCGGAGCGCATACTTTTCTGACGATCAGGCAAAATCTCTTCTGGGCTTTTTTCTATAATGTGCTGGCGATTCCCATTGCAGCTTTTGGATTTCTGACGCCGGCGGTTGCAGCCGCGGCGATGGCGATGAGCGATGTGGTGCTGCTCATTAATTCTTCGCGTTTATTTGTAAAAAAGCTACTGTAAATTGAGTAATCATTCTTATCTATGAATCGAACGGCACAGGAGGTGTTAAAACAATATTGGAATTACGATAGCTTCCGGCCCAAACAGGAAGAGATCGTGAACGCCGTATTGGCCGGAAACGATACGCTGGCGCTGCTTCCAACCGGCGGCGGTAAATCGATTTGTTTCCAGGTGCCGACATTGATGAAAGAAGGACTCTGTCTGGTGATCAGTCCACTGATCGCGCTGATGAAAGACCAGGTACAGGGTCTGCGTAAAAAAGGAATTACGGCCTTTGCCATTTATTCGGGGATGAGCCGCAAAGATGTCATCGGGACATTTAAGCTGGCCGCCACGGGCAACTGTCGCTTTTTATATATTTCTCCCGAGCGGTTAGAAACGGATCTTTTCAAAGAATTTCTACCGGCCCTGCACGTGACGCTGTTGGCGGTGGACGAGGCCCATTGCATTTCACAATGGGGGTACGATTTCAGGCCGCCATATTTACGTATTGCTGATATTCGGGAAGAACTTCCGGGTATTCCCGTGCTGGCACTTACGGCATCGGCTACGCCTTTGATCCGCGAAGATATTTGTGTGAAATTAAAGATGCAGTCCCCGCGGATTTACACAGAATCTTTTTTACGTCCGAATCTTTCCTTCAGCGCCCATAAAACAAGTTCTGTTTTAAATAAGATGCTGGATATTTTACGAAGGCTGGAAGGAAGTACGATTATCTATTGCCGAAACCGCCGTCGTACAAAGGAGATCAGTGACCTTCTGAATATGCATGGGTTTACGGCGAACTATTACCATGCGGGGCTTGACCACGAGGATCGACATAGCAAACAGGAACGCTGGATGAAGAATGAAGTTCGGGTGATTGTATGTACCAACGCATTCGGAATGGGGATCGATAAGCCGGATGTTCGATTGGTGATGCATGCTGAAGTGCCGGATTGTCTGGAGAATTATTATCAGGAAGCGGGGCGTGCGGGGCGTGACGGAAAAAAATCCTACGCCGTATTATTATACAATGACGAAATGTTGGAAGAGCTGTCCATTTCGCATCAGACACAGTATCCTCCGCTGGACTATATCCGAAAAATTTATCAGGGTTTGGTGAATTATCTGCAGGTGCCACTCGGTACCGAACAAGTGAGTTATGCATTTGATTTCACTGATTTCCTGAAGAAATTTTCTTTTCAGCTGAAATCTGCTCAGGCAGCCATCCAGGTTTTACAACAGGAAGGATTTATTACAATGAGTGATTCAGTGTTTACGCCGGCAACGGCTTGCTTTATCAGTACGAAAGAGGAACTGTCACAATTTGAAAATGAAAATCCTTTACTGGAGCCACTCATCAAAACATTACTGAGAACCTATGCCGGAATATATGATCAGCCGGTGCCGGTGTTTGAAAAAATGCTGGCCTCGCTGTTGAAATGTTCCTTGGAAGACGTGATGAAAGGTCTGTTTCAGTTGCATACGTTTCAAATGATTGCTTATTATCCGCAGAAAGAAACACCGCAGGTTTATTTTAATCTGGCGCGCCGCAAAGCCGCCGATATCCGGATCGATGAAAAAGTGTACGGGTTTAAGAAGGAACAATTTATCAAACGGGTGCGCGGCATCCTCGACTATGTGAAAAGCAAAACCTGTCGCAGTACCAGTATTGCGCGCTATTTTGGCGAAGTGGGAGCTGTCGATTGCGGAGTGTGTGATCTATGTGTAAAGAAGCAAAAAGAAAAACTGAGTACGGTTGAATTTGAATCCATTTATCAGAAGTTGTTGGCGCGCACCCGGAAAGAACCCATCGATGCCCGCGCATTATTCGATTATTTTTCGGACATCCATTCGGAGCATTTGCAAAAAGTAATTGATTTTATGCAGGCCGAAAATAAATTGTATGTAGACGGAGAGGGGATGGTGCACGTTGATTAGTCGGGAAAACGAGTTATGAGAAAAAAAACCGCACAGATATATTTAAACCACATGGTAAAAAATAACCGTTCGTTATTTAAGACAATCCCGTTTTTATTTTTTATACTGTTCGTTTTTCTCTCAGAAAATATTTGGGCCCAGAATTTTCAAATCGGATTGAAAGGCGGATTGAGTTTGCCCAAGCTGGCATCCGGATCCGGCGGAACGGCCGTGAACACGGGTTATAAAAGTATATCAGGTCCAGATTTTGCGGTGTTTGCAGATTATTCTTTATCTAAGAAATATTCTTTGGAGGTCAGTCTGGAATGCTCCACGCAGGGCGGAAAGAAAACTGGATTGCAAACGATCCCGGCCTCCGATTTCGGGCAGTATTTTCCTCCGGGGTCTGATATACAATATTTGTATGCAAATTTTACGAGTACCGTGCGGCTGCAGTATCTGATGCTGCCGGTTTTATTAAAATACACGATGGATCTGGGTGCGTCTGGCCGGTGGAAATTATATGGTGCGGGCGGGGTGTTTGGTGCGCTGTTGGTAAAAGGAACCGGTTCAACGTCGGGAACCAGTAAAGTATATCTGGATCCGGAAATGATGCAGCCGCTTCGTCCGGAAGCGGTGACTTTCGACAGTACCGGAGATATCCGCAATCAGTTACAGCACGGGAATTTCGGGATCGAAGGAAACGTTGGTTTGCTTTACCAAATGCAACAGCTGTCTTTTTTTTTGGAAGGCGGCGGCAATTACGGATTCATCAACGTGCAGAAACACAGTCAGAATGGGGTTAATCACACGGGCGCGTTGGTTTTCCGGATTGGTCTCATTAAAACGATGAATAATTGACCATTTATTCTTCCGGCGGCCCTGAAATGATCGCCTAGTGATCTCCTAATGATCGCCATACATAAAAACCGATCGTTGCTCCGCCAGCTCAAGCGATTAAAAGAGAAGATCACGTGCGCAAAACAGATCCGCAGCAGCTCGATCACCCATTGGCTCCGCGGGAATAATCTGCATGAGGCGCAGTACCTGGCCGACCATCAATACATAAGCTCGATATGTTCGAGATGACAAGTAAAGAAATCGAAGGAATGGTATTACAAAATGGGATACACTCTAAATGTTATTTCAGTGTTGCGGCACCCTTTTGTTTGTCTGCCACCTGCAGATGGCTGTCAGCCTCCCTTGAGGCTTGTACAGATACTCTTGGGTTTAAAATAAGAATCCACTATTAAATAGTAATCCCCGCCAGTTCCAAACTCTTCTTTTTCAGCTTGCGGATTTCTACTTCTTCGATGATCGGATCGGGAGATAAGATCAGGGAGGTTTTATTTTCCCGCCACCAGCTGGATTGCTGCAATTCTTTAAACGACAATACGCCAATCAGATATTTGCGATCGCTTTCCGCGTGCCATTCTTCGATCCATTCAAATTTGTCCTTGGGCACATAGCGCCAGTCATCGAAGCTGATATAAGTCTTCAGATAAAAATCGTCAGCGAGTTCCAGCGGTGCGTGGTGATACCGTTTTTTATATTCGTATTTGTATTGATACCGCAGGGCGGATAAATCGCTGAGTACCGCCGACGCAGTGGGGAAACTGCCGGCGCCCTTTCCGTAAAAAAATTGTTTGTCAGAAAAGCCGCTTTCGATCACCACGCCATTGTATTCATTCTTCACAAAACTTAAATGGTCGTCGGCTTTCACAAACTGCGGAAGCACAAAGGCCGCCACCTTGCCGTTCATTAATTTCTTTGCCTGTGCCACCAGTTTAATCTCATAATGTTTTTCTGCAGCCACCGTTGCATCACCAGCTTGAATATGCTGAATGCCGTTGGACACAATTTTTTTCGGATGGGCGAGTATGCCATAAGCATGCGTTAACAGGAGCGACCATTTATTCACTGCATCAATACCTTCCACATCCAGGGCCGGATCGCTTTCCGCGAATCCGAGTTGTTGCGCCAACAGCAACGCCTGTTTGAAATTGAGCTTGTCTTCAAACATTTTTGTCAGAATAAAATTCGTAGATCCATTTACAATCGCACGCATCGAATGCAGCAGGTCGTTGTCGTAATATTCTTCGAGATTGCGAATCACGGGGATGGAAGCACAGGCCGCAGCTTCATACAGCAAGGAACGCCCGGTTTCTTTTTGTAGTTCCAGTAACTGCGGCAGGTGTTCGGCCAGCATTTTTTTACTGGCGCTCACCACATCTTTTCCGTTTTTCAATGCGGTAGTCACGATATGAAAAGCGGGCTCGGTTTCATTGATCACTTCTACGATTACGTTGATATGCGGATCGTTCAGCAAAGCGTCCCGATCGGTTGTAAAGAGTTCTTCCGGCGCGTTTCTTTTTTTGCCCGGATGTTTGATACATATTTTTACAATGTTTGCTTTCAGGGAGGGCGTCTGCTGTAAAATGCGGTATAATCCCTCTCCGACGGTCCCAAATCCAAATAATCCGATACTGAGCTGTTTATGTGCGTCCATAAATGATTTAACAATTTTCTAGTCGGGGTAAATAGTTGTCTGTCTTAACACCGTTGAGGTCAAATGTGTTGCGAAGATCCGTGATTAAATCTTCTGCTTCTTCCAATCCCACCGATAAACGGATCAGACTGTCTTGCACCCCCGCGGCCCGGCGAATCTCGGGCGGGATGGTTTTATGGGTCATTTCAGCCGAATGACTGATCAGACTTTTAATTCCGCCCAGGCTCTCGGCCAGCTGGAAGAGTTCGGTGGAAGTTACAAAACGGCGGGCCGCCGCCAGCGTATCTTCTTTCAATGTAAACGATACGATGCCCCCGAATCCGCGGGATTGTTTTTTGGCCAGCGCATGGTTGGGATGCGTGGTCAGACCGGGATAAAATACTTTGTCTACCTCCGGCAGTTCCTGTAAAAATTCAGCGATCTGCTGCGCGCTGCTGCAATGCTGGCGCATGCGCAGGGAAAGAGTCTCCATTCCCCGGATCACCAGCCAGCTGTCGAACGGACCGAGAATCGCCCCGGCGGCATTCTGATAAAATCTGATTTTTTCCCCGACCTCGGCGTTGGCGGTCACGACCAGTCCGGCAATGAGGTCGCTGTGCCCACCGAGGTATTTCGTGGCCGAATGGACCACGATATCCGCGCCGAGTGCAAGCGGTTTCTGGAGCGCGGGCGAAGCGAAGGTATTGTCGACGCAGAGCCAGGTTCCATTGGCTTTGGCGATCTTTGCGATGGCGGAGATATCGGCAATTTTAAGCGTTGGATTACTGGGTGTTTCTATCCAGATCAGGCGCGTTTTACTGGTCAGTGCCTGAAATACATTTGCCGGATCTGCAGCATCCACGTAGGTTATGCGGATACCAAATTTTTTATACACCTGTTCAAAAAGCCGGAACGCGCCGCCATAAATATCATCGACGGCAACGATTTCATCACCGCTTTGTAATAGTTTCAGCACGGCATCGATGGCCGCCAAACCGCTGGCGAAGGCGAGTCCGCGCGCCCCTTTTTCCAGTCCGGCGATCAGATTTTCTAGTACGGCCCGTGTCGGATTATTACTGCGCGCATAGTCGTACCCCTTATTTACGCCGGGGGCCTCCTGAACAAAAGTGGAAGTCTGATAAATCGGTACCGAGATCGCGCCGGTCAGCGGATCTACCGGAATGCTGTGAATGAAAGCGGTGTTTTCCTGCATAAAATAATCCTCCTTGCCCGTTGACGGGTTTTTTGGGTGAATAAATATGCTCACAAGAATTGCCTGGAAGATTTTCTTTTATCAGCGGTTATGCCGCAAAATAAAAAAGCTCATCCGAATCGTCAGAAGAGCTTTTAATATGGTGAGTATTAGGTAGCTGAGATCTGACTTATCTGTCTCGCCCTGGGCGAGATGGAATTGGCACCTTGCCGGATAGTTATAATCCGGCAGGTTGTCAAGGTTTCGCAGGGCCATAACCCTCCACCTTTCTTGATAAGCAAGTAAAAGAACAGCTTCAAAGATAAACCGCCAATCCAAATTTCAAAAATTATTTTTTAATTCCTTCCATGGCCGCGCCTTGCAGGGGAACAAGCGGCCGCTTTTTTTGTTATTATCTTTAGCGATTCCAATAATAGTATGATTGAAAAGAATAGTCCGTCTCCGGTATCCGGGGAAGAAATGATAGAAGTTTTCGGGGCCCGGGTACATAATCTGAAGAATATAGATATTTCCATTCCGAAAAATCAACTGGTGGTGATCACTGGCATCAGTGGCAGTGGCAAATCTTCCCTTGCCTTTGATACGATTTATGCCGAAGGGCAGCGTCGTTATATGGAAAGTTTTGGCGCTTATGCGCGGCAGTTCATCGGCGATATGGAGCGGCCGGATGTTGATAAAATAACGGGCCTCAGTCCGGTGATTTCGATCGAACAAAAAACCACGAACCGCAATCCGCGGTCGACCGTTGGAACCGTTACCGAGGTATACGATTTTCTCCGGCTACTATATGCGCGTATCGGGGAAGCCTATTCGTATAATACCGGCCGGCGCATGGTGAAATTTAGTGAAGAAGAAATTGTCGCCAACATCTTCGAAAAATTTAATGGTAAAAAAATAACTGTTTTAGCACCGCTGGTGCGTGGTCGCAAGGGGCATTATCGCGAATTGTTTGAAGATATTCGCAAGAAAGGATTTGTAAAAGTGCGGGTGGATGGGGAGATCAAAGATCTCGCGGCGAAGATGCAGGTTGACCGCTACAAAATTCATGACATCGAAGTGGTGATCGACCGGCTCACGGCAACAGCCGATATGCGCACGCGTTTGAGCCAGAGTATTCAGGCGGCGCTGAACATGGGCAAGGGCCTGATGTTTCTGCTGATCAACGATAGTAGTCAGGTGGTTCAATACAGCAAACAACTGATGTGTGATGAAACGGGCATTAGTTACGAAGAACCCTCGCCCAATAGTTTTTCATTCAATTCGCCCTACGGAGCCTGTCCCGTGTGCAAGGGACTGGGTGCGGTTTATCGAATCAGTCTCGATGCGATTATACCCGACAAATCAAAAACGGTGAACGAAGGCGGCATTGTGCCACTGGGGGGTGAACGCGAAGCCTATGTGTTTACGCAGGTGCAGAAACTGGGGAAGAAAAATAAATTCAGTCTCGATGTGGCCATCAGCGAGATGCCGGCAAAGGCATTGAATATGATTCTTTATGGTACGGCAGAAGGCGCTTCGGAATCGATATTGGATTTTGATGAAACCGAACCGGGGGAAGCGGCAACGGAATATGAAGGATTGATTCCGATGTTAAAAAGATGGTTTGGTGCATCGAGTACAGATTCGATGCGTTTATGGGTTGAAAAATATATGGAGCTGAAAACCTGTGATGCCTGCGACGGTGCGCGTTTGAGAAAAGAAAGTTTATGGTTTCGGGTCGATCATAAAAATATTTCGGAGATCAGTCAGTTGAATCTCGATAAACTCGCGGTCTGGTTTCAGGGAATCGAAAAGCGCCTCGATAAAAAGCAGAATATAATTGCCAAAGATGTTTTAAAAGAGATCCGGGAACGATTGCAATTTCTGCTGGATGTCGGGCTCACGTATTTAACACTGGACCGCCCCACGCGTACGTTGAGTGGGGGCGAATCGCAGCGTATACGGCTGGCAACGCAGATTGGATCGCAATTGCAGGGTATCACCTACGTATTGGATGAACCCAGTATTGGTCTTCATCAGCGCGATAACCAGCGTCTCATCCTGGCATTGCAGAATCTGCGCGATATTGGAAATAGTATACTTGTGGTCGAGCATGATAAAGACATCATGATGGCTGCGGATTATTTAATAGATATCGGTCCGAATGCCGGATTTCATGGCGGTCGCGTAGTGGCGCAGGGAAAACCGGCCAGCATGTTGAAATTAAAAACGCTCACTGCCGATTATCTCAATGGGCACCGGCGTATTGCAATCCCACCGGAAAGAAGAAAGGGGAATGGAAAATCGCTGGAGCTGAAAGGAGCGAAAGGAAATAATTTAAAAAATGTGGATGTTGTATTTCCGCTGGGAAAATTCATCGCGGTGACGGGCGTCAGCGGGAGTGGAAAATCCACGCTGATCAATGAAACATTGTATCCGATATTAAGTCATCATGCATTCGGCTCCAAAGGCGTTCCGCTGAAATATAAAAGTATCAAAGGACTGGAGCATATCGACAAAGTGATCGAAATTGATCAGTCACCCATCGGCCGTACGCCGAGAAGTAATCCGGCCACCTACTGCGGATTTTTCACTGATATACGGACCTTATTTTCGACGATACCGGAAGCGAAGATCCGCGGATATACAGCGGGGCGTTTTTCTTTCAATGTGAAAAGCGGTCGCTGTGAAGTATGTGAAGGAGGTGGTATGCGGGTGATTGAAATGAATTTTTTACCGGATGTCTATGTGCATTGCGAAAAATGCAATGGCAAAAGATATAACCGTGAAACGCTGGAAATACGATATAAGGGAAAGTCGGTCAGTGATGTGCTGGATATGACGGTGGATGAAGCCGTGGATTTTTTTCAGAATGTTCCGTATCTCTATAGAAAAATAAAGGTGTTGCAGGAAGTGGGTCTTGGATATATCACGCTGGGTCAATCGGCGGTAACGCTGAGTGGGGGAGAAGCGCAGCGGGTAAAGCTGGGTACGGAATTGTCGAAACGCGATACGGGTAAAACATTTTATATTCTGGATGAGCCGACCACCGGATTACATTTTCAGGATATCAGTCATCTGCTGGATGTATTGAATAAACTGGTAGATCGCGGAAATACAGTACTGGTGATCGAACACAATATGGACGTGATTAAAGTGGCCGATCATATCATCGATCTGGGTCCCGAGGGAGGTGATGGGGGTGGTGAAATTTTATTTGAAGGTGCTCCGGAGAAAATGACCGGGGTGAAGAAAAGCTTTACGGCGAAGTATCTCAAAGAAGAGATGGCATTTTCAAAATAAAATTCGGCAAATGTATTTTTTCCAATAAGGGAAGCGGGAGGTATTTATAAAATCTTTTGGGTACAAAACAATAGGGAACGGATCAGGTTTTACAAACCTTCGGATAAATAGAATTTTACGAACACTCCCGCTGCTTATTGGGTTGCGTTAAGGGTTATTTAACTTTCAGCTGACCTGTTTCAACTTTAATATCATCCACCAGCACTTCGTAGATATAATTTCCCGAACTGATTTCGGGAAGAATACCGGTTTCGTGATTTAGAATGGCAGACTGCATCACCAATTTTCCGTCGAGGTCAAAGACAAACAGGCTATAATGATTTCCATCTACTCCATCCACGGTAAAGAGCAGGGTCTTGTAATCAGAAGCTGTATACAAGCGAATCTTATGCTTTTTGTTATTCAGCGTTTTTGTTACAACCACGGCATTCGTCGCCGGTAGAGGACTGCCCGCATAGGATACAAGGGTCACAGACATCAATGCGAGCGGTAACAGGGCTTTTCTTGAATTTCCACAAATGTTCATCGTTTTCATAATCTTCAAAGGATTTAAAAAAAGGGTACGGATCAACTAAAAATATTTAGAACCTCAGTAAAGGGCATCTGGTTGAATTGGAATATCGATCGGTATTTCCCAAGCGGACGCCTAACTTAAAACCAATCGTGAAGTAGGCATCTTTCTGAGAAGGATCTCCGCGTTTATCACCCGGATTGTATCCGCTTCCGGCAACTCCCTGCAGCGGACTCTTATTCGCCATCGCGATGGCAATCTGTGCCGTTCCGGGAGGTAAATTAGCAGCCAATACAGCCGGATCAACAAATGTGGTGCTCACATCATCGATGTAATCGGTAAAAGTTTTTCTGTAAACGAATTCAAGTGACAGGTTTACTTTATCACTCATATAGTATTTCAAACCCATACCCATCGGGATATTAATTTGGGTAAGCGTATAATTTGGTCTGTTGGCAACAAAACCTTCGCCTTCGGTATGTAAAGGTTGCAGGTAAACCCAGGTTGTTTGTGAAGTGTTCGGATCTACGTATTGTCCCATCGGATTGAAATGAAACATGCCGATACCAATTAATCCATAGGGTCTTAATCTGCCAGTAACTTCGGTGGGTTGATCTTCAAACAAAACCGTTGGATATATTTCCGCCATCAGGTTGACTTCTGAAATACTTGATTTAAAATTGAGATTTCGGTTGAGTCGCGATACTTCGTCGCCGCCTTTGTTAGCAATATAATTATCATTTCCTTCTACGGTGCCAAAATTGGCGGAGAGGCGAAACCCGAGAAATTCAGAAGGATGAGCGGCTAGATATACGCCGAACGCCAGTTTCGTGGCGTTCATATTATAGTCTTTCAGAAAAGTAGTTCCCTGTCCCATATGACCGCCGAGGTCACCCAGGAAGACCATCGGGCCAACCGTAAATCCGGATTCGAAATAATTGCCTGCGGAAAGCTGGCTGTAGGAAGCATTACAAAATGTGAGCGCGATGGCCAGCGAGCACAAACACTTCCGTAAGGAGTGTAAACCTGTTTTCATGGAATATCGATTTAATTTTCGACGGTTTGGATTTGATTTTTATTTAAATAAAAACCAGTTACCCAACAAGAACGGGAATTATTCTTTGTATGGTGTAAACAGGACAAACTATATTATTTGGACAGATTCCAATTACTGGAAATCAGTTTCATTTTGGTTTTCTCAACATGATGATGTGGGGAATATCATCTTCGAGATACATTTCTCCGTCGATATTAAAACCAAAAGACTCATAGAAATTCTTCAGATAGAGTTGAGCACCAATACGTATCGTGTCGGTTTGAAACAGTTTCCGTATCTGTTCGATACTTTCCTGCATGAGTTGTTTTCCCATGCCTGTTTTACGCACTGTCGGGGAACTTACTACGCGGCCGATCGAAGATTCACTATAGGAGATTCCGGGTGCCAGCAACCGGGAGTAGGCAACGAGTGTTCCATCGAGCAAACCCATGAGGTGAAAAGCTTTTAAATCCTTATTGTCGCAATCCTGGTAGTGGCATCCTTGTTCCACAACGAATACCTGAGAGCGCAGTTGTAATATATTATAGAGTTCTTTGGGGGTCAGTTCGTCGAACGGTTTCAGAATCCATATCATCGTGCGGGAGTGTGAAATTGCGGAAAATGTAATTTTGAGCGAATGAAATAAAAAATCAAATCTACCAATTCATTGCTACATTTTCATAATTGCACTTTTACACATCTCCACATTGTTAAAATCAGTAGGACGCAATTCGTCTGAATGACCAAAAATCAATACCCGTATTTGGTTTTCCACAAACCGCGTAAATGTTTTCGCATTTCTTCTTCGCGGGCATTTTTTCCGGGATCGTAAAAAGAAGTGTCTTTGATTTGTTCGGGAAGATATTCCTGCGGCGAGAAATTTTTTTCGTAATCATGACTGTATTGATAGCCTTTGCCATATTCCATATTTTTCATCAGGCTGGTCGGCGCATTGCGTATGTTCATGGGTACCGGCAGATCGCCGGTTTTTTTCACCGCGGCCATCGCTTCATTAATCGCAACATAAGAAGCATTGCTCTTCGCCGAACTCGCCAGATAGATTGCGCATTGCGAAAGGATGATCCGGCTTTCTGGAAAGCCGATTTTACTAACCGCTTCGAAAGTGGCATTGGCCAGCAGCAGCGCATTGGGATTCGCATTCCCAATATCTTCGCTCGCCAGTATTAGCATACGACGCGCAATAAATTTCACATCTTCCCCACCTTCAATCATCCGCGCCAGGTAATAAACCGCTGCATTCGGATCGCTGCCCCGCATCGATTTAATAAAAGCAGATATAATATCATAGTGTTGTTCCCCCTTCTTATCGTATAAGGCAGTCCGCTGCTGCGCGGAAACCATCACCAACTCATCGGTAATAATCAGGGATTCGTTTTCTTTCGCCGTATCCGTTACGAGTTCCAGCAGGTTCAATAGTTTCCGCGCATCCCCGCCCGAAATATTTATCAGCGCCTCTGTCTCTTTTAAATCAATCGATCTGCTTTTTAACAACGAATCATTGGCGAGAGCAGATTGCATTAAGCTGATGAGTTCCGGTTTGCTGAGCGGTTTTAAAACATATACCTGGCAGCGGCTGAGAAGGGCGCTGTTCACTTCGAAAGAAGGATTTTCTGTCGTGGCGCCAATCAGCGTGACAATACCTTTTTCCACGGCACCCAGCAAGGCATCCTGCTGGCCTTTATTAAAACGAT
>JAYWCS010000062.1:0-3175 GCA_043780315.1 Bacteroidota bacterium
AGCTTTTCCGTAATCCCCTCATCTCCACTGGTCGAGAATGCGCCGGCGGCACAGGAAGAGGCGAGCAGGGAAGCGGTTTTATTTCGGATAATTTCAAAATAAACCGATTCTTCCAAATTGAGTGTTCGGGCCTTTTCGATCTGGAGCAGTTCACCCTCACTCATTTTTCGTACGGCCCCGGTCAATAATTGCAAAATTCGGAAATCGCTGTGATCCAGCGATAGTAGTAAACCCTTGGCCAGGAGGTAGTCGCCCACCAGCACAGATATCTTGTTTTTCCATAAGGCATAGGTGGAAAAAAACCCTCTTCGTTCCAGTGATTCATCCACCACATCGTCGTGGACCAGCGTGGCCGTATGCAACAGCTCCACCAACGAAGCCGCCCGGTAGGTAGATTCATTCACGGGGCCGCAGAGCCTGGCAGACAAAAAAACGAACATCGGCCGCAGTTGTTTTCCCTTCCGGTTTACGATAAAGCGCATGATCCGGTCAAGTAACGGGGTTTGGGATTTAACCGCTTCCCGGAATTTTTTTTCGAATACAACCAGTTCCTCCCGAAGTAATGATTGGGCTATCTGCATAAAATGACCGCCAAATTACTACTTTATCATTCGAGGCATACAAATACAGGCGTTTCACGTCAACAATTTGACCCGCTGATATATAAATTGATGGTTTCCAGTTTCTTTACTTATAAAAAATTTGCCATTTAACCCTTAAATTATATTTTTGCTGCAGTGTTTAATTGTTTTTAATCACGCCACTACCACAAACTTCAGTTTATGATAAGGAAAAAGTACGCATTCCTGGCCGTCTTATTTTTAGCCTTTATCTCGCAAGCTTTCGCACAGGATAATACTGCAGAGAGTAGCAGCAGCTACGACATACGTGATTCTTCTCTGATTCCAGCCAAGAGGATTCCCCAGCACAACGAATTCTTGAATAATGCTTATCCCTTTCCTGCCAAGCCCCGCAATCAGTGGGAAATCGGTGTAAAGGGTGGGCTCGCAACGGTTTCCGGTGACGTTCGCTCCTGGCTCCCGACCTTTGGTGTGGGCATCCATGCGAGAAAAGCGCTCGGTTATACGTTTGCCTTAAGGGTAGAATATGATTATCTGGTGTCTAAGGGACTGAACTGGCAGCCTTCTTATTATGGATTTGCGGCTAATCCCGTTATTAATAGTGTCTATCCCGCCACCGGATCAAATCCTGTTTTTTATAACTACCGGACCACCATTCAGGAACTTTCCCTGCAGGGTATCGCCACGTTGAGTAATATTCGTTTCCATAAGGCGAAATCCAGTGTAAACTTTTATTTGCTGGGCGGGATTGGAGCAATGACTTACAGTACGATGTACAATTTGAAGGATGCAAATGGGAAGGCCTACGACTTCTCGAAAATCATCAGCCAGTTCGGAGCAAGTGGTTTCACCTATGCCAATCGTAAAGAAATTAAAAAGGCTTTGAAAGACATGATGGACGGATCTTTCGAGACGCTTGCCCAGCGTGATCCTTCACAGCCAACCATTTTCGGCGGGACCCCATTCCGGCCAGTCCTCGTCTTGGGCGGCGGCATGGAAATCAAATTATCAGACAAATTCAACATAGCAATCGAAGACAAAGTTTCGATTACGAAGACAGATTTACTCGATGGTCAGGAATGGCAGGAAACCGGATCTACTTCGGTGCATGCGATGACCAGGGATTATGATTCTTATAATTTTCTTTCTGTTGGCCTGAACTATAATATTGGTAAAAGAGCGGTTCAGCCCCTTTGGTGGATTAACCCGCTGGATTATGCCTACAGTGAAATCAATGCACCCCGGCATATGAAACTGCCGAAACCAGTGCTGGATGATGCAGATGGCGATGGCGTAACCGATCAATTCGATCATGAACCCAACACACCTGCTGGTTGTCCGGTGGATACACACGGTGTGAGCCGCGATACAGATGGTGACGGCGTTCCCGATTGTAAGGATAAAGAACTCATTACACCAACACAATGTCAGCCGGTGGATGCAGACGGAGTAGGTAAATGTCCTGATCCGGCCTGTTGTAAAGAAATCAGTGCTAAACTGGATTCTGGCGGATTTGGATCAATGGGCGGTAAGAGTCGTTGTTTTATCGGTGACCTGCCAAGCATTGTTTTCAAAGGCAGAACCGTAACACTGAACAAAGACGGAAAGGCACTGGCTGAAACCATTGCTGAAAAAATGAGAAATAATCCAGGGTGTAAAGTTGCCGTAATCGGTTATGGTGAATCCAGCAAAACAGCTCAACAGCTCAGCTGGGATCGTGTGAACGAAGTGATTAAGTATCTGGTGGAAAAAGAAGGCATTAATTCAGACCGCTTTATCTTCCGTTACGGACAGACCGGCGGCGACGAAAATACCATCGATATTAAGGACGGCACGGGCGAAGAGGGACCAAACACAGTTCCGGCTCCCCATCCGAACCTGCGCAAGAGATAATCCCGTTAGGGAAAGTAGAAAGTCCTGGACCGCTCAGCGCGAGACAGGACTTTCTCTATTTTAATGCATTTATTTTAACATCAACATCAGTCGAAACGGGTTAAAAACGCTCTATTTTCGTTTTATAGGTAAAAATTGTAATTTTACAATCTTCATGAAACCATTACTCCTCATAATCATTGTTTTACTGACTTTCAGCTCCTGTTCCCTGTTTAATAAATCAGCGAGCGATAAGCCCAAGAGTTTTAATAAGATTCAGAAGAGTACCGATTATGCTTTCAAACTCAAGATGGCCGAGAAATACTACCTGTTGAAAGATTATAATCACGCCCAGATTCTCTACGATGATCTCTACCGGGTGATGAAGGGTTCAGAGCATTTTGAGGATATCTGGTATAAATATGCTTATTCAGCTTTTTATCTGAAAGATTATATCAATGCCGAAAACCTGTTCAAGGGTTTCGTGGAAGCGTTTCCCAACAGCGCCAAGGCGGATGAAATGGATTATATGCGCGCCTATTGTTTCTATAAACAGTCGCCAAAATTTCAGTTGGATCAAACTAATACCACGAAGGCGATGGGCTTCATGCAGGCATTCGTTGCACAACATCCCAATTCTGATAAAGTAAAAGATGCAACGGTAATCATTGAAAAATGTAAGGCTAAGCTGGAGGAAAAAGATTTTGAAGCGGCCAAGCTTT
>JAYWCS010000063.1:0-3043 GCA_043780315.1 Bacteroidota bacterium
GTACAAATTTTAAAGTAAATCAATATTATGGGTAAAATAATCGGAATTGACCTCGGAACCACCAACAGCTGTGTATCCGTGATGGAGGGTAACGAACCGGTCGTGATCGCTAACGAGGAAGGGCGCCGTACCACGCCTTCCGTAGTCGCTTTTTTGAAGAATGGAGAACGCAAAGTCGGCGACCCGGCTAAACGCCAGGCAATCACCAATCCGATCAACACCATTTCTTCGGTGAAGCGTTTTATGGGACGTCGGTATGACGAAGTCACGAATGAAATCAGCCAATGGAGCTACAAAGTAGTGAAAGGTGACAATAATACTTGCCGTATTGACATTGATGGCCGTCAGTATACGCCGCAGGAAATCAGTGCGATGATTCTTCAGAAAATGAAGAAAACTGCTGAAGATTATCTGGGTCAGGAAGTAACGGAAGCGGTCATTACCGTTCCGGCCTATTTCAATGATGCCCAGCGTCAGGCAACCAAAGAAGCCGGTGAAATTGCGGGTTTGAATGTTCGCCGTATTGTAAATGAACCAACGGCAGCTGCCTTGGCTTATGGCCTGGACAAAAAAGGCAAGGATGAAAAAATTGCCGTTTTTGACCTTGGAGGCGGAACTTTTGACATATCCGTCCTCGAACTGGGTGACGGGGTGTTTGAAGTGAAATCTACCAACGGAGATACCCATCTGGGTGGTGATGATTTTGATAAAATCCTGATCGACTGGCTGGCAGATGAATTTAAAAAAGATGAAAATATCGACCTGCGTAAGGATCCCATGGCCTTACAACGGTTAAAAGAAGCCGCTGAAAAAGCCAAGATTGAACTGTCTTCCTCTATGGAAACAGAAATCAACCTGCCCTATGTGACAGCCGTGGACGGCGTTCCCAAACATCTGGTGAAGAAACTCACCCGCGCTAAATTTGAAAAGCTTTCAGATCAATTGTTTGAAAGATGCTTGAAGCCCTGCGAACAGGCGATGAAAGATGCGGGATTGAGCGTTTCACAGATCGATGAAGTTATATTAGTTGGAGGTAGTACCCGTATCCCCAAAGTGCAGGAAATCGTTGAAAAATTCTTTGGACGGAAACCCAATAAAGGGGTGAATCCGGATGAAGTGGTTGCCATCGGCGCAGCTATCCAGGGAGCCGTGTTAACGGGCGAAGTAAAAGATGTTCTTTTATTAGACGTGACGCCGCTGAGTCTGGGTATTGAAACCATGGGCGGTGTAATGACCCGGCTGATCGACAGCAATACGACGATTCCGACCAAGAAGTCTGAATCTTTTTCAACCGCCAGCGATAATCAACCCGGCGTTCAGATACATGTATTACAGGGTGAAAGACCCATGGCTAATCAGAATAAAAGCTTGGGGATGTTTAACCTGGACGGCATTCCACCCGCTCCCCGGGGCGTTCCACAAATTGAAGTGACTTTCGATATCGATGCCAATGGCATTCTGCACGTGGTTGCCAAGGATAAAGGAACCGGCAAAGAACAGAAGATCCGTATTGAAGCCGGTAGCGGGTTGAGCAAGGAAGAAGTAGAGAAAATGAAAGCCGAGGCAAAGGCCAACGAAAGCTCCGATAAAGAAGCCCGCGAACGGGTAGACAAACTCAATCAGGCCGACAGCTTTGTTTTCCAGACGGAAAAACAACTGAAAGATTTGGGTGAGAAAATTCCGGCAGATAAAAAAGCGCCCATTGAAGCGGCCCTTAATAACCTGAAGGAAGCTCAGAAGTCGCAGGATATAGCAAAAATTGATGCCGCGATTGCCGAAATCAATACTGCCTGGACCGCAGCTTCTGAACATATGTACAAGGGAACGCAGGAAGGCGCAGCACAACCCGGTGCGGACGCTCAAACGAATGGTAGCGAACATGCAGGCGCGAATAAAAATGCGGAGAATGTAACCGATGCCGAGTTTGAAGAAGTTAAATAATTTTCACAAAAAATATGGAGATAAGGGCTGACGGCAACGTCAGCCCTTCTTATTTAAGGAGTTATGAAGAAATAAGGCCCTTGGACATCATAATATTTTTCTTAATATGGGTTTGCACTGAATGTGTTACGTGGTATATTTGCATCGTAATAATGAGTAATTAATAGTTTGCAAACTCAAAAGGTCTACACTTCTTTCTAACGATTCTAACGTGTTCTCCCACTCATTACTCTTTGTATTATTTTAATTTTAAAAAAAATTTATGAAAAAAAATCTGACGCCCTCTATTATACAGATGAATCCTGAAACACTGAAGAAATTAACAACTGAAGTAAAAGAAACACTGGCGACTGACATCGAATTGTCTGCTCAGAAAAAGCGTTTTACCGTAGTAAATCTCTGGAAAATTCATCAGGCAAAAAGACAGCCTGCGCGTATCACCAGAAAATGGGCTATTTAATAATATAAACTTTTTCCATCCGAACAATGGAAAGGAGATATCAGGGAGCCGAAATTTAAACACTGCCGAAGAAGGTAGTGTTTTTTTTTACACCTGCCGGAAGAACCAAAGGAAGACTACATAATGTCCATGGCCTTAGCAAAAAATGTACAAATAAAAGGCAGTACAAGAATACTCACGCCACCAATATGCTGGTAAAGCACATAAGTTACAATCAGGGATATGAAAAAGAGAATCCAGTAAATGCCGGTGCTTTTTTTAGTAGTTTCCATCTCTGTGAAATTTGATGCACAAATATATTCCAATTACGATTCCCTTCCTATTGGACATTAATTTTATTACGAGTTCATGTTTTGGTAATTTCACCGGAACAGTTATCTCAGTACCCTGCCATTCAGTTTTGAACTCAACCCTTCGATGAAAATACAATTTTACGTTCGCTTCAGTACTAAACCCGGTCAGCGCCTTTTCGTTTCCGGAAACATACCCGAATTAGGGCATACCGAACAGGCAATTACAGAGCCGGTATTGATGCAGTACGTGAATGCAGAATGCTGGCATCTGAGTATTTCACTGAGTCAATTACCGGCTGAAGCGCTAAATTATCACTATCAGATCGGAATGGAAGACGGCAGCACCGTA
>JAYWCS010000064.1:0-6897 GCA_043780315.1 Bacteroidota bacterium
AAACCGGCGAGAAGAACTGTCTTTCCTCCGGTATCCCGGGATAATCCAATACCAGGGCATGCGGATTCAGTTGGATACCCTCCAGATCACCGCGGTAGCTCGTCACATTTACTATTCCATCGAAGGTCTGGTAACCCAGTGAATATTGTTTGTTGATCAAATCGATACGCCTTATTTTCATGGGATTCTGTTGAAATAATTCGTTCGTTTCAAATACCGGAACGCCGTCGATCAGGATCAGCGGCTGACCGATGAAAAATTTTTTACTTACATTATTAAAGACGTACAACTGAAATTTATCTTTTCGCCTGGCAACATCGACCGACTTAATATATTCCCGCATCACTTCCTCCATGCTGAAGAAACGGGTGTAGTCATCCAGCAAATATTTTTCATCCGGCACAACATAAAAAGTATTCGTGTCCACCAGCTGCATCCCGAATGGATGAAGACTCACCCCATCATAAACATGTTGCACCTGCGCATGAATCGCCTGATCCAGCAGCACCGGAGAATTTTTCGACAGATTCGAAAAACGGGGAATCGGATTACCTGAATACGTATCCGCAAAAGGGGTGCTTATTTCAACATGACTGGTACTGTCTTCTTTGGGGTTGGTCTGAACAATTATTTCCTGAGAGGCATAAAAACCAGTCATTTCAAATTTCAGTTTGCCATTGGCGTCGCTGGTGCTGGAACGAAACTGCGTGCGGGAAGAGGGAACAGAAAGATAGGCAAGCTCGGATGACATCGCAGCACCAGATTTATTATCGATTACTTTACCCTGGATGATATGGCCGTTGAATTCCGGACTGTACAAAATATCGATTGGCTTTTGCTGTTGAATTTCTTTCCATATAAATCTCCTCCAGCCATGGGTGAGCATGAGTTCATCCATCGAATCCTGTTTGGAGAGGATATCCCCCTCAAAATAAAATTCCGGCGACTCAATACAGCCGCCCAATTCAGATTGCAGATACAGGTAGTTCCGAATATCCATCGGATCAATGGCTTGCAATGAATCCAACCGGTAAACAGCCAGTGACAGGTCTGCATTCACCGGATTTCCAAGCTGGTTGCTGGTAGAAATAGATAAATCAATTTTTTTGCGCGTTTTATATTCGTCCGACACCGACGCATTGATTAATAATTTTTTTTCCGGATACCTAAAATACAACCGCTCACAAACAGGCTCGCCCACACTATTGAAAATAGTGCATTGGGAAATACCTTCTCCGAAATCCGCCGGATTGATGAGAAAAGAAGCGGTGCTATTGATCAGCTTCTCCTGCAGCAGGAGTCTGGCAGAGGCCCGGTTATGGATAAATAGATAAACATTGTTGTCTTGCAGGTTCGAAGACAGCTTCACACGAATGGCGACCTGCCTGTCGGCGGTCCGCGATAAATTCATCACATACCCGCCGGAATAGATAGCGGGTAGTTCCTTCATTATTTGATCTCCCCCCGGAAAATGAACGACCGCATGGTAAGTCTGCCCGGTTAAAGGGGTGAAAATAAAATGACCAATCCCCCGTTGACTGGAACCGAACTTCAAAACGATTTCCTGATTTGAATTCAGCAGTTCCCCTTTAAATTCGAGGCCCTTGCCATAGGCATCCGTGATACGAAACCCCACTTTACTTTCTAAATCCTGCACCAGATTTCCTCCCTCGGGGAAAAACTGAATATCAATCTCTTTTTTCTTTGATTGCGAAGAATCGGCTTCTAGTTTCTGCGGATTCGCAATACGAATCAACTTTTCAAAAAAATAATCTGCTCCGAAATTTTTCATCCACCGCGTATAGGCCCTGAACTTATAGGATCCGTTCGCAATATTGTAAGGAATAACAAATGACCCATTGGATTCCCCTGGCTTGAGAGATACTTTTTGCTGCAATACCGGTCGGTTATTGTTATCCAGCAATTCCACATAGCCCATTTTACTGATCGTCAGGGGTTGCTGATAGAATGCATCAACATAGAACATCCTAAACCATAGTATTTCACCGGATACATAAAAATCCTTATCTGTATGTACGAAAATTTTCTCTTGTACGTAAGCGCCTTTATATTTATTATAGGCATCCGTTATTTCAGCACGAACCGTTTTGTCCTGCGCAGAAGCAGTGGACAAAAAAAGAAACGACTGCAGGAAAGCGAAAATTAATAATTTCATTTGTTTAAACTTATTGCCAAAAATCAGGCTTGGTAGTTTTCCCGCCCTGTTGTCTGCAATCCACACACCCTACATCAGAGGCTAAAACACCACTGGCACGTCCCATGGTTAATATATAATCTGTTGGAACAGCATAGGAGTTTAAATGAATAGCAAGTGCCGCCGGATCCAGTGACTTGATACTGTCCAACTGACAATTTGCATATCCGTTGAAAACACTCGTATTCTGCGGAAGTTGCGACCGGTCGATAAAAATTCTCAGTTGTGTTTGCGAAGTGCAGCCAACATAACCAATCACCGTTTCACCAGAATTGGCTGTATTGTGTATATTCCCACCGGTTTCAGAAGGTTGCGCATCAAATATGGATCCCAGTTGCCCGGTATTCTTTTGAATCTTTTCTTTCCATTCATACCATTCCTGGGTCAGGGCAATCTGGGTTACCAGAATACTGTATCGGGCACTGAGTTTATCGTTCGCCGAATAAAAAAGAGATGTAATATGGAAATTAGCAATCACATCGGATTTCAATTTCGCCGAAGAGGCGATGAGGATATCGGTTGAAGAATCAGATCGCCAGCAGGTATACGTGGCATCTTCGGGTGGCCGGGCGATCAGGCTGCCATTTATATATTCCAAATAAGAATCATATCCCGCATGGTATTGCCAGGTTTCAGCAAACTGCCATTGATAGTATAATGTTTTGTTTTGATCATCATGAGTGGAAACAAATAGGTTCGCGGCATCATTTCCGATTGTATAACTCACGCTATCGATGGGAGGGGTAATTTTTACGGCTGAATAATCTGACACGTAATTATTCCCGACAGAGGTTTTAATATGTATTCGATACTGCTGCGACACGTCGATAGGCAACTGATCAACGGAATATACTCCGGCGGCGATTTGTGAAAGGGGATAACTGGCACCGCTCTGGGATTCCACTTCTACGTAAGCGCCCGACTCCGGATTGATATATATTGAATCCAGTCCGGTAGCCTTCGTTAACCGGATCGTCGTTGAACCGGCACCGACATTAATAAATCCCTCCACTACCAAAAATCCTGTTGCAGGCAAATGAACATTAGCAACATATTTCTCCTGGCATCCCCCGAGCGCAACCAGCAATAACAACCCACACAATCTTTTCATCTGGTTCATTTAAAATTTTATGTTGAAATTGACATACGGAATCGCACTGCCGAAAATGGATAATTTATATCCGTTCACGACCCCATTTTCTGAAGTGTAATACACTGAATACGGATTTTTTCTTCCGGTCAGGTTGTACATGCCAAATGTCCAGGAGTTATGGAATTTTTGGTGCACTTTGTGATTGCCGTCGATATTCATCGAAAAATCAGTTCTGAAATAATCCGGTATACGGTTAGAATTGCGGTCAGCATAAAGGGTCCTGTAGGAATGGTCGTAGTAAAAAACACCGATGGGTAGCGTAATCGGCCGGCCGGTACTATAGGTGCCGTTTAACGAAAGGCTGAATCGGTGGTTCACCCGGTAATTGGCAACGATGGTCGCATTTGATGGCTGATCATAACTGGTCGGATAATAATTTCCTTTATTAATTAATTCCCCCGCGTTGGGATCATCCTGCTTCAGGAACGAACGCGAGTAGGTGTAACTGACCCATCCGTTTAATTTACCGGTCAATTTTTTAATCATGAACTCCACGCCATAGGCTTTCCCCTTCGTATTAATGACATCGGTTTCAATATGGTGATTCATCACCAGAACGGCCCCGCTTTTATAATCCAGATAGTTCTGCATCTTTTTATAATACACTTCCACCGAAGTCTCGATGGTATTTGATTTTAAATTTTTATAAAATCCCAATGAGATCTGATTACCGGCTTCCGGCCGAATATTCGGATCGGCCAGTTTCCAGATATTCGTGGGTGCAATGGCTGCGGTATTGGATAAGACATGTATATATTGCCGCTGGGTGTTGAAACCAGCTTTCACAGAAAAATCATCAGTGAACTCATATTTGAGCGAAAGCCGGTATTCGGGACCGGCATAAGTTTTAATGAGCTGTCCGCTGGAATACGTATTCACCCCGATGATATTATCGACTGTTTTAGGAAGCCCCGGCACGTATTGATTAACGGATTGCGGACCGAGATTATTAAACATCGAAAACCGCAATCCTGCTTCTACGGCAAATTTCGAACTGATCGTGTACCGGTCACTGATATATAAGGCACTTTCCAATGCCTTTTCCGCATTCACTACATCAGGCTGCGCCAGTGATTGTTTTCCAATGGGCTGATAACTACCGGGATTCAATTTGTAATAAATACTGTTGAGTCCGAATTCAATCGAGTGCGAGGAACTCAGGAAATAATTGAACTGCGCTTTCAGATAGGTTTGATTCACATCAAACGCCAGCTTGTAGGCTGTTATCGGATTCTGCTCACTGGTAATACTATATTGATACCGGTCGTATCCCGCGATAAAAACCCCATACAACTTATCATTAAAAATATGTTTCCATTTGAGTGAAAGATTCAGGTTCCGGTATCCGTATGTCGTATCGTTATTGAGATTGAAATTGTCTTTGCTCGTATAGGCGGTGAGATATAAGTTATTCTTTTTATTGATCTGATGACTGATACCCAGATTCAGATCATAAAAAGAGGCCTTACTATTTTTGTATTCGTCGGGCAGCAGATTCAAAAGCCAGTTCGCATACGTGGTTCGCCCCCCAAGGATAAAAGATGATTTGTCTTTCACCAGCGGACCTTCCAAATTCAGGCGGCTGGTAACCAGACCGATCCCTGCTGAACCTGAAATTTCTTTTTTATTCCCTTCTCTTCCGGTAATGTCCAGTACAGACGATAAACGGCCGCCATATTTTGCCGGTATACTACTTTTATACAATTCTACGTTTTTAACCAGCTCCGGATTAAAGACGGAGAAAAGTCCGAAAAAATGAGAAGCATTAAAGATGGTTGCGTCATTGAATAATATCAGATTCTGATCCGCTGCCCCACCCCGGACATTTAATCCGGTGCTGGCTTCGCCGACTGACTGAACGCCGGGGAGCGTAAGTAACACGCGTACCAGATCTGCTTCGCCGAATACCACCGGCACCTGCTTGATGGTTTTAATATCGAGTTTTTGCACTCCCATCTCCAAACCCTTCACGTTACCCAGCTTCTGCGCCGAAACGACTACATTTTTCAAGCGCATCACCTGATCCTGTAAATCGATATTCATCTTCCCGTCACCCGACAACAATACCTGCCGGCGGGTGTCTTTCATTCCAATACTTTGAATATTCAGAATATGTCGGCTCTTCGGTAATGAAATAGCATAATATCCATACTGGTCGGAGGCTACACCGATTCTGGGTTTTTCAATATAGATCGACGCGCCGACAATAGGCTCGCCGGTTTTTGCATCCCGGACAAATCCCGAAAGCAATGCATTCGCCTGACCACTATTAGCTGTATTCCCGCCAATGAGATACAGTTTATTTTCCAGGGTCGCCGACTGCGCGGAATTACCCGGCGAATCCATTTCGTCGGTCAGATAAAAACTATTCAATTGCATTTTATTTTTTGCGGTATCTCCCGTAACCGGGTTGAGGTTGGTTCGGATTGCTACCCCGCGGGTGAGAAAAACCTGCTGATGCGCATCAATTGAAAATTTAAAATCTGTCTTATTAAACGCCTGCTCCAGCACGCTGCTCAGCGGCTCCTGATTCACCCGAAAACGAATACGAAGACTATCAAACTGCGACACATCATAATAAAAAAAATAATCCGTTTGTTTCTCCAGCGCTTGTGTAAACTCTTCGATCGTTAGTTCGTAAAAATTACCCGTGATGAGATTTTGCGGATTCTTTTGTGCAAGTACCGTCGAACAGAAACAAAAATGCAATCCGGTAAGCAATAAAAAGAATAGCGTATACCTCATATTACTTTGGGATTTGATCGTAATATTCTGCCGACTGCACCATGGCGTTTTCTTTGTCCTTCCGGAAATTCAATTTGTTTTTTTTGATCATACGCTGCAGTTCCTTTTGATGATCGGCCAAAATATCCAGCAACTCCGATTTCGATTTCACGCGTTGATAAGTATTCCCTGTTTTGATGTAATAATCATCCGTTTCATCTACAAACCGCACAACACCCTCGTTGCCGGCCAGCACTTCTCTGATTTTCTTAAATGACTGTTTAAGGATCTGAGAACGTCCCGCATACAGAACTTCATAGTACCCCGTTGCCGGCAGGCCATTTTGCGAACTATTCGCTTCAAACCTCACAAAATAATGATTCGCAATCGAAAATGCATCTACCCGCCGATTGATCAATTGTAACCAGATTACCTGATTTTTTGAAATGAGCAATCCCCGCAGATCGTCATACAACAACGGTATCCCGTTATATAAAACACCATTGTAGACAACGGAACCAGCAGTGAATTTTTCCGTCAGAAAATACGGACTTCCCTCGCGAAATGTAAATTCATATTCCGCATACAGACTGCCGTTTAGGAGGGGTGACTGATCTTTTAACTGGTTATAATAGACGGCGAGTGTATGCTCCCGGGCGGATTGGTAAGAAAGGCTATCCAATGAACCCATTTGACCCCGAACGTCCCAGATAGCGGAAAAAAAGGTTACGAGTAAGGCGGAAAACAATCGAAATTTCATTTCTTTACACTTATCTGATAGACAGCTACCTTTCGGATCCCAATA
>JAYWCS010000065.1:0-2503 GCA_043780315.1 Bacteroidota bacterium
GTTGTCAGGTTAGAGGAAAACGATAAAATGATGAATAAAAGAAAAGAAAATAAGATAAAATATTTCTTCATTATTTATTTAAACCAGATTGTCCTTTCAAAAAATGAAGGACCTGCGTGAAATTAATTCCAAAATTTAGTTTGTTTTTAAAATCTAGATATGCAGCTTGTGACAAAGAATCATATTTCTCCCGGATAATTTGAAGTGTGTCCGAAAGATTAATGGCAGACAGATCTGTGGGAAATGCCCAGCTGAACTTTCCAAGACTCTCTGTATAATGTTCGTTTCCATAATACAGAACTGGCAGTCCGCCTGCCGCATATTCATAAATCTTATTCGAAGCAAGGGCCGCTGTTTGATATAGTATATTGACGGGTTTATTTACTGCCAGACCAACCTGATGATTCAATGTAATTTCGCCCAACGCCGCGTAAGATACCGGATTTAAAATAGCTACCTGATCCCCGACCCCGAGTTCATCCGCTTTTCGTTTTAAACTCTGAATATAAACCTCCTCTCCGGGGCCAATAACCGTCAGTTTTAAACGACTATCCGTTTTTATATGATCTATTATTTCTTCCAGCCCATGCTCGTCACTGACCTGCCCCTGATAAATCAATTTTAAATTCAACATGGTATCCCAATGCGCCCCAATCAAATGATCCATTCTGCGGAGGGAGGGGTAATTGGGTACAATCATCCAACGGCCCTTTAATTTAGCTATTGGAAAATATTTAAGTCTTGCTTCTGCAGGCAATGTAAACAAATCAATCATTCGAAAATATTTTCCTTCCAACTTTTGGGCAAAATATCCAACAGAAAACGAACGCAGTTTTTTCAATTCAACCACATCGTGGTTATGATACCAGAGTTTTATTTTGAAACCCAGCAATGGACGAATAATTCGTATTGCCATTAGGGTAATGGCATCATTACACATAACCCAAGTAGGTTTTCCGCGTTTTAAATTTTTATAAAAGTCGAAAGTGAACTGAACGAATGATCTGAGTTTCCAACTGAGTGAACGCTGTTCCGAATCCCGGATGGAAATAAATTGGCCACTGGCTAAATATTCAACGGCCGCCGGATATTTCCAATGGGATTCTTTTACATTTCTGGAAACCACCAACACAGTTCTAAATACATCCGATAATTCATCAATAGCGTTCAGTAAGGGTGGATAAAGTTCCGCATGCGTATAAATCGCGACGGCTATGCAGTTCTCATCCGTTTTAAGCATGGGAAATTATACGTTGAAAGCTTTCATAAACGGTAAGCGCCCTTTGTTTATATGAGTACCCTGATTCCAAAGACCGCAATCTGGCCGCTGCCCTCATTGTATTTATGCTTTCTAATGTCTCAGCCATTAACTTTTTTATGCATACCAATAGATCTCCCTCATTGCGATAAAAATATATCTCTTTCCCTTCTTCGAAAAATCCCAATTGTTCCTCACTGTAGGGAGCCAGCTGAATACCCCCCACTGCCGGTATTTCAAAACTTCTCATATTATGGGATCCCGCATTGTGTTCACGGAAGATGTTTAATTGCACCCGGTACGCACGAAGCTTTTTCCAAAATGCCAGTCCGTAAATTGCATGATCCATTCGGACATTGCTTTTATTTTGTAACGCTGTTTTATCCCAGCCATGACCGTATACATCAATTTCGAATCCGTTCTCCGCAATGAAAGCAATACATTTTTCCCGGATACCATCCGGATTTCCCAAAAAACAGACCCGGAGAATTTCAGGTTCCCCGATAGCTTCCTGATAGTCTGCCATTGATAAATCGAACCCAAAAGGTAGAAATACCGCGGGTATTTTAAATTCCTGTTCTATCTGGTGCTTCAACTGCAGACTATAACAAAAATGTAAATCATATAGGCCCACGCTGTTACGTACATTTTGATTCCCTCCGCCCTTGCTGGCGATAATAAAAGGATGATCCGGATTGTAATTGGCCAGTTTGAACCGCTGACCTAAAGTGCGCAGGGTGGATGGAAATATCTCCATCCCCTTGAATACCCAGATAACATCGGGCTGCAGCTTTTCCGCTGTTTCCATCAATCCCTTATTGACAGCGACATACCCCGTACTGATTTTTGTCTTAAAGAGAATTTTTAAAAAGATATTTTTTGTGTGCCGGTCAAAAATAAGATCCGGCGCAGCATAAAGATGCACCTCCGCACCCAGCTCCTTCAAATACCGGATATAAAAACGCTCAATTGCCCAGGATTTATTACTGCCAACAATTAGTATTTTCAAAACCCCGGATTAGTTAACATTAAGTTTATGAACTATATTTTCGACCACCACCCCGATGGAGTGCTGTTGAATGATTTCTTTGGATATCCTGCCCGCTGATTCACAAAACCTTTCATCATCCAGGACTTTCACGATACAGTCCGCGAGCATTTCTATATTTCCCTCCGGAAAAACAAACCCGTTTTCCCCCTGCATCACCAGGTCCCCACTGCAACCGCAAGTATCCGACACGATTG